>NZ_JCACHU010000182.1:0-196001 GCF_059504005.1 Belnapia sp.
CGGCGCCGCGCTCATCCTGATTGACGCTGCCAACCATCCTGATTGTCGCTGTGCAAGCCGCCACGGAAAGACCGCGCATTGCCGTCCTGCTGCTCGAACCTGGCTAGGCCGTGAGGGCGTGCCGCGGTCCTTCTAACGACGAATACTTCGAAGCCGCCTCGCGGTGGCTGGTGCGGTGGGCAACCCCGAGCCTGTAGCCTTCGGCTCGGACGTTCAGGATCTGCCGACGCTGGACCCTCGACTGGGCATCCGGATTCTGAAGCCGAAGCCGAAGCCGAAGCCGAAGCCGGCTTCCTCCTTCCTGGCGCACCGCTGAGCGATGACCAACTGGCCCCCGCGCTGACCTGGTAGGGTCTTCCCGAGGGAGGACAGGACATCCCGCTTGGAATCCAGTGGTCGTGACGGAGGATTGGAGAGGCCCGGCAGCGTCGCCGGGTCACCCCAAGATGAGGTCAATCATCATGGTTAGCCTTTGTTGTCTTGACCCCTCCGACCCCGTCGGCTTGCTCCGGCTCGGGCGGATATATCTCCGCCTCCAAACCAAGGCGGCGGCATCGTTCCACGCCGGCCTTTCCGTCAGCGGCGTGACCGCCCATGAGGCCGACGCCCACATCACCCGAGGGCAGCGGCTGAGCAAGCGAGCGGCCCGCATCCAGGAAGAACGGATGCGGCGCGCGCGGCTCTGACGATGGTGGAGGTGGGTCGCCCTACCTCCAATGCCTGCAAACGAAGGTGGGGCAGGATGTCGGCTTACACTGCTGCCCCACCCCCAATCTCGACTGCCTTCACGGTCATGGCCATCGCCCCTGCACGTGAGCGTGCACCACCGATAAAGCGCTGCGGGTGGACGAACACCGCATCCGGCACGCCCGACACCTCCGCCAGCGCCGCCTCGCGCAAGCCGGCCCACGCCGCGGGCAGAGGGAGGCGTTGCGCGTAGGAGCCGGGCTCGGGCGGCATCGCGTCCACCATGTACGTCCCGGAGGGGACCGGATAAACGGCGTACAGGACCGGCAGGCCGTGGGCGAACACGGCCCCCTGCCAGGGCAGCTTGCGATCAAGCTCCAGGATGCGGGGATCGGCGGAGGTGGCGTGCGCGGCCGTCACCACGGCTTCGGCGGCAAGGCGTGCCCGCACGGCCGCCACGCGGCGTTGGAGAACGTCCGCCACCAGGGCTGCGGCGCGTAGGAAGGCGGCGTCCTCGGCCTCCTGCGCGGCCGCCTGGGGCAGGTTCCAAGGCAGGTTGCAGTCTTCCACCAGGGAGGACAGGCCAAGGGTGTCCTCGGGGTATGCGACGCCGTTGTCGATCTGGTCGATCCGACGGACCACCTCGTCGTCGATGGCCGCGGCGACTATGGGGGCGAGGTCCGTGCCGCAGCCGGCCAGCAGGACACGCACAGCGGCCTCGCCATGGACGCGCCACACCAAGCCCGCCGCGCTGAGGGGCGTGCCATCGTCATCGCGCCGGGGTGCGCCGCGCTGGTGATGGTCGAACCGGCCGGCAGCGGAGTCATAATGTGCACCGACATCCCACACGTGGTCGGCTGCTGTGATTACTGCGGGATCGCGGGTGCGCACCAGGGTGTGGTCGCCGCCCGGGGCTTTAAGGCCGAGTGCAAGCCGTAGGACTGAATAGGCGAAGGCATCGTCGAGGTGGAAGGTGCCCGAATGGGTAACCAACAGGGGGCGGGCTCGTGCGGGCATAGAGCAACCTCATGCGGAGAAGGGGAGAAGACCTATTCGTCCCCACCCCGCACAAATTAAGCCGAATGTGGCGCCCGCCTCACCTGCGTCATAAACGGCGAGCATTTTTTACCAAATAAGCGGGGTGTTCATTGCGCTGGTACGGGCGAAAAGCCATCCATCAAGTACCTTGGTCCGGCTGGAGGCATGTGAGGATAGGCGCGGACCAGGCTGTGGTGGGAGGTATGCGCGCCCGTCATCTCTCTAGTGAACCGGATCGTAGCGCAAAACGATGATGGTCCATCATCGGACAAATAGCCCGTGTCGGCCTCAGGACACCTCCCAACGGCCTTTTAGTGACAACAGGTGTGGCTGGGTGCTCGGCCTGGACCAAGGGCCTACGGACGTGGCTTCGCTAGCACTACCTGGGCGGAAACGACCTGATTTTCGTGCGATTTCAATGTGATACGAAATTTTGCCTGTGGCCAATAACTGTCTGAAAATGCTCTGGAATTTTTGTTTCTGCCCAGATGGTGCTAGGACCTATTCGAACTCGCCCACCATCAAGAGTGTTCCCATAAGACTTGGTTGATCAACCACGCTGCCTAACCGCCTCCAACGGATACCGACTGGCGGGCAGACGCCACTAGTCCGTCGCGCAGCATGGCAAACTCCGCGTTGATTCCTCGCTTTTTCTCATAGGAGCGAAATCGTCTGTTGGCGGGACGGCATGGATGCGTGAGCGCTACCACGGTGGTTTGGTGGCTCTGAAATGACGCAGAGCGCACTGGTCCGCCAGTGCGGTTGCCGTCGAGGTCGGCGTAACCGTCAATCTTAAACCAATTACTTAACTCACAAGATAAAGGTGCAAGGAAGCCCGGAACAACAAGGCCGAGTGTCAGGATGAGCCGCGGCCGTTGCAACTTGACAATCTGGTATTCGATCAAACTCTGGCAGGCTGCGAGGAAGGTAGGGTCATTGTGTCCTTCGTGGCTCCCTTCGGGCGATCCGGGCGGCAACAAACCAACAAATGCATTGGTGAAGAAACACTCATCGAGTCGGATACCCGCGTGTGTGAGCACGTTGCGCAGCCCCTTCCATGTGGCTGATACCTCCACCTCTCCACCACGCGCCGTGTCGTCCTCGTAGCTCTCCACGGTGCCGTAGTTGTGGCCGATGACCATAATGCCGCCGACCGGCAACTTGGTCCCGAGACGCAGGTCGGCGGTAACGAGGCCACAACCGCCAGGGAAGAAGGCAGGTCCCGGGATCGCTACTGGGACCTGGGTAAGGCCCACAGGATGCTTGATCTCAAAGGCTAGAGTTGCGACCTCAATGAGTGGTCCCCAACTCGATGCCCGACCTTCTGAGGGCTGCATCGCTGTTCCGCAAATCTTCATGCGGCTTCGTTAAAGCCAGATGATGTTGGGATAAAGGGCATGAAACTGACGGACGGCGAAGGCAAGCACGTTGGGGCTGCTGGCGATGATGATCGAATACACCTCCTCATTGTCGGAGGCATTTGCATCGGAGCGGATGATGCAGTGTGGTACGCCCTGGCGTTGAAAAGCCCTCGGCCATGGCGATGACCAACGTCAAAGCTTTTCTAAACCCGACTCTGGGCGCGGCACTACAGGCTAGACGGCCGCATTCCCGCAGTGCGAGGTCCTTACAACCTAGGCAAATGTCCTGTTCAGCCGTTCCGCTTGCATGGCCTCAGAACCCACCTTCAGTTAGAAGCCCTGCAAAATCTGGCGCGGGAGTAAGGACTAGCCTGTAACGCCCTGCTAAACCCCTACGCAGCGCTCTGACATACCGAATGCGCTATTGCACGAGGCCACCGCGCCGTGCGCACGGCACGGCGGACGAGAGCGCACTTGGTACTACTTCCGTCTTCGCATGCGGGCTTCGTAGGCTGTGAGGACTGTAGCGGTAAGTGCGATACCACGCTCGACGAAATTGGATCGTCCTGACTCAACCTGTCCGAGCAGGAAACTGCCAACCAGTTTGGGGTCGAATCCCGATTCGATCACTTCTTGAAGCATCTGGTTCAGCGTTGCTGAGGGCGGTTCAGCGCGTGTTGGTTCAGCGCGTGTTGGTTCAGCGCGTGTTGGTTCAGCGCGTGTCGGTTCAGACCAGGCCTGTGCTGGTCGCATTGGTTCAGCCCGTGCTGGCTCAGACCGCGGTACGCCACGATCTCCTTTGCCGAGGAAAAGGTCCGGCAGTTTCGGCGCGGTTCCAGCGACCTTGCCTGGAGATTTTTCAGACGGGGTTCGGTTGTATGGAGCCGAAGAAGCTTTGCGCGGTTCGTCGCGCACCCGCCCAAGTATCGTTTGCCCAAACTCAAGCTCAAACCACTGCAAATGCATCTCATTCCTATCTTGCACTGGCGAACCGAAGGCTGGCTTTAGGCGGCCAATTCCTTCGAGAATAAGACAGTCATCTGCTCTGGCGATCGCGTCAACGGCAGCCCTGGCTGGTTTCCAAGATCGCAGGTCGGGATATCGGAACGACGTCGTGGGTTCCTTCGTAGCTATCGCGGCTAAACGTGACGCTTCAATCTCGATGTATCGGCGGTCTTGCAGGGCTTCACTGCTTTCGGCAGCAGTGCAAGCGCCCACAATCGCGCCAAACATTGTTCCAATGGAATCGGTGTCCGATCCGAGGCAGTTCGCAGCTATTTCAATAGCTTCGAAGGGTTGCGACAAGTCGCAGCGCGCTGCAAGAAATGCCGCAAGCATCGCCGTCTTCGTACCCGATCCCCGTGATTCAGGCTCTCGAGCGGTAAGAACATCCAAAGCTAAACTGTATGCCTTAGAAAGTTCGTGCTCTTGAATGCCAGCAAGCGCAACCACGTACGACAGCAATTCGTCGATAACCCTTGCAAAGGCATCCTCAATCTTGCCTCCGGATTTCTCAAGCCAAGGACCGACCCAAAACAGGCGGAGATCGCCATCCGTAATTATTAAATCAGGAAGGACGTGAAGAGAGGAAATCACTTCCTCCCACGCATTAACGTCTGGAGGAGCACCGTGAGCCAGCGCCAGCGCAAGTGTGGCTGCATGAAAACACGCACCGACGATTGCTCGTGGATGACCGTGTGTGCAGACCGTGTTACGCACCACGTCGCGGAATATTGCGTGGCGATCGCTCAGATTGGGAGCTGACCAAACGTGCGGCTGTATTCGCATTGCCGCACCGTTCCCGCCCCCCAGGACGTAGGTTGCTCGCTTGTTCTCGAAGAAGTTCGAATACCATGTAGCAGACGTTCGTGCCAAGTTGGCAGCGGCTTCGCGCGAACCGATCCCTGCCCCAAGGGCGTAATTTGCCCAGGCGGGAAGTTCAACCTTTGCGAATGATGCGACGTCAAAGCTGCCGTCCGAGCGGATCGCCCTTGATGTCGCAAGACGCAGTTGAGTGTCGTCCGAATAAGATCCAGCAGGCATGATTACGCTAGCTCCACCATAGCTGCCGATCTTCCGGCGCCATTCGACTGGCCGGGTCACCTTTCGAGAGCCCGCACGATACTGGACCCGATCGGCGTCAGCTAGTTCCGTAATGAAACCGAGGGCGTCACCGTAGGCTGCCCAGGTAGCTGACAAACGAGTTTGTAATTCGCGGTTTGAGATCATGACGCCCTATTGCCAAACTTGTGTGGTGCAATCAGCACCTCAACGTCAGGGTGAAAGGACGCTTTCAAGAAGCCAATGACCTCACTCTGATCGGAAGCGGTTCTAACATAGATCCGTTGCAAATGCTCGGTTGAAATCGCTGAAGGATAAAGCGCTTCGGCCTGGAAACAGGTTGGATAATAAGACGGCATTGTGGAAGTGCGTCGCACAACGTTTCCAGGCCATCGAACCACTGTGTTGGCGAATAACGCCTCAAGACCAGCGGCACCTTCGGCCCGATGTACCGAGGTGTAGATGTTGTTCGTAGTAGCAAACTCGACGCCTGCGTCACAAAGGATTTCTGGATTAAATGATAAAATACACCAAAATATTGGCTCGCCGCGGTGCCATGAATTTGCGCTAACATTAAAGAATTGGGTATTAATGTGCGAAATTGAGAGGCTCACATGATCCAGATACGCCGGATCTTTTCTTAGTTCTGAATTTGGCGCAAAAAGATATTTCACTAAATTATCTTCTCTTAAGCGCTGCCGAGACTGAAGTAGCTTCGTATAAAGAGTGCCTAGGCAGCCGTGGTTAGTAGTGAAGTGCACGACCTCCTCGATCTGCCGCGCTGTGATACAGTTAATCACAGTCATACGAAAACCTCCTCAACGAGGGCAGGGTCGATGACATCCAACACAGCCAAGGCTTCGCTAGGTTTTGTCCCAAGGCAGACCGTTTTGCGGGCACGTCCGACACCCATGGCGAGCAGACGACGAAGACTCTCGTATCGGTCGTCGTCTGCAGCACTGCCGTACGACGTGTGAGCTTGGGCAAGGCCGATCATGAAAACATGGTCAAACTCGAGACCCTTGGCACTATGCAGCGTGCACAACCCGATGTTGGCATCGCCCTCCGGCCATTCATTCACGCCTTGCAGTTCGCAATAGTCGTAACCGGCCTGCCTTAAAGCGGTGCGGACGTCACCAAACCATCCGCCACCCTTGAGGTGCAAAAAACCTACGGTTTCATTCTTTAAGTCGATGCTTGCGAGCCTTGCCAAGGCATAGGCAAGCTGACGATTGAACAAACCCTTTAAAAAGACTGGCTTGTCGCCGCTGCGCTCGCAAACGCTTGGATCTGGCAGGCTGCCGTCATCATCTATCGAAATTCCGCGAGCAATAGATGCTGCGAGCGCCGCGATCTCACGGGTGTTTCGATAATTTCGTGTGAGTCGAAAGCTTCGATTCGAGGGAACCATTAGGCCCGCTTCAGCCCACGGTGCCCCCCTTGGATAGATGCGCTGCGCCGAATCGGTGATGATTGTAATCGTGGCGTCGGCCGCCGCATGACGAAGCACAGCTCGGAGTTGGTTCGCAGACAGGTCCTGCGCCTCATCGACGACGATCACGTCATAAAACGCCTCGGGTTCCGCCTCAGCCATCGACGCGGCCAAATCGTGAAAGTCCTTGTAGCCGCTTGCTGCCTTCCATTTGAGAAGTGGTCTGATGACCTCGTCTAACAGTCTTTGGCGCATGCCTCGGTCCATCTGAGGAGACGCACCTCTACCTGTGCGTTGCGCTGCGAGGTAATCATCAAGCGCATCGGCTCTGAATCGTCCAAGGACGTAATGGACTTCATCGACTACGAACGCAATGTCTCGAGGGAATGATTGCGAAAGGTAGCTTATCTGATTTTCGATTGCCTTAATCGGCAGCGAGCCGGTCCAACCTAAGGTCGTGAATGCCCATTTATCGAATGTTGCAACATAAAGGCGCACATCATCGGAGTAGTCAGCTAATTCCTCTCGCGCTACAGTTGCGACATAACCGCGGACCGAATTATAATATGTGAGTACGAGCACGTCCGCGGGCAGGCGGCCGTCGTTGCGTAGCTGGTTCACGGCCGCCCCCGTCACAGCGCGCAGTGCCATGAGCGCCGTTGAGGTTTTACCGCTACCTGCAGCACCGCGGATGAGGGACACGCCCTGTTGGATGCGGCGCACAATACTGATCTGTTCCGGTGTCGGACGTTGCCTCAACAATACTCTCATGTGTCCCTCAAACGCCGACGGCGGGCTTGTCGCTAGCTTCTAACGGAGGTCCCTGCGCGGGCGCCGATCGGGGCTCAAGGCCATGTCAACCACCGACGACGCCATCCGCAACCATCGGCAAGCAGAGGGCATGACGACGATACGCCCCGAACGATACTCACCGCTGGGGTTTAGCGGAAGCCGTGTGTTTGTGTGGTTTCGGCTAGCCAAGACCGTCTGCCGAGTCCCGAATCCCGACGACCAAACTAGGCCGCGGGCACGGTGCAGGCTGTCGACGCTCAGCCCAATGGTCTTGGCGTGAAACATGCGACCCAGCCTACCGCAGTTTGGTGGTGGGTCCCGGTAGGATCGCCATCTAACTGGACTGCCGCCGAAAAGGCATAGAGAACCGGATCGGTACGGCCACTCAGACCTAGCCTCAAGAATGGCCGGGATCTCTCTGTTTTGCCTCAAATCAGTACGATCGGACCGTACGAGTTGCTGATGCGCCCTCTACCGCATCACGGCGTCCGCCTCACGAGCGCCATGGCTTGCAAGCCTAACGCTACCTCACCAAGCACCGTTACGGACTGCCACCTTCTTTGAGTGTGTGGGCTCGGATGGGGGCTGAATGTGATCGATGCAAGAAATATTCAACGAAATCAGCCTGTTGCGCTGGATTTATGGCGGACAGGGTGGGATTCGAACCCACGATACGCTTTTGACGTATACGCACTTTCCAGGCGCGCGCCTTCGACCGCTCGGCCACCTGTCCGGAGGGCAAGCATCGATCCGGTAGGCCCGGAACGGCGTCGCTTGCCCGATCAAGCACTATCCCCGGAGTGCGTTCCGCGAACCCGCCCCAGGGCGGCGGACCATAATCAGGCGGCCCGTGCGGGGCAAGCGGCTAGGTATCGCTTTCCGCATACGGGTTGGTCGTGCCGCGGAGCTGCAGGCGGATCGGCACGCCGGGCATAGCGAAGGCCTCGCGGAAGCCGTTCACCAGGTAGCGGCGGTAGTCCTCCGGCAGCTGCTCGGCGCGGGTGCCGAAGACCACCACGGTCGGCGGCCGGGCCTTCGGCATGGTGGCGTAGCGGAGCTTGATGCGGCGGCCTTCCGAGAGCGGCGGCGGGTGGCGCGTCAGCATGGCCTCGAACCAGCGGTTCAGCTCGCCGGTCGGGATGCGGCGGTTCCAGTTCGCATAGGTCTCGCGCACGGCCGGCATCAGCTTCTCGACCCCGCGGCCGGTCTGGGCCGAGAGCGGCACCACGGTGATGCCGCGCATCTGGGCGAGGCTCGCCGTCAGCACATCCTCGATCCGGCGGCGGGTGGCGGCGCGATCCTCGACCGCATCCCACTTGTTGAGCGCGATGACGACGGCGCGGCCCTCGCGCTCGGCCAGGCGGGCGAGGCGGAGCTCCTGCTCCTCCATCCCCTGCAGGGCGTCGACGACGAGGACGGCGACCTCGCATTCCTTCAGCGCGGCGATGGAGGCGGCGGCTGACATCTTCTCCAGCGCCTGCTCGATGCGGGCCTTTTTGCGGAGGCCGGCGGTGTCGACTAGGCGGACGAGCGCGCCGGTCTCGTCGCGCCACTCGACGGCGACGGAATCGCGCGTCAGCCCGGGCTCCGGGCCGGTGATCATCCGCTCCTGGCCGAACAGGGCGTTCAACAGGGTGGACTTGCCGGCATTGGGGCGGCCGATGATGGCGAGGCGCAGCGGCCGGTCCGGATCCTCCTGCTCCTCCGCCTCGGCGGGCAGGTGCTCGCGGATGGCGTCGTGCAGCTCGCCCATGCCGTCGCCATGCTCGGCCGAGACCGCCACCGGGTCGCCGAGGCCGAGCTCATAGGCCTCGAAGGCGGCCTGGCCGCCGAAGCGCCCCTCGGTCTTGTTCGCCACCAGGACGACCGGCACCGACTGGCGGCGCAGCCAAGTGGCGAAGGCGCGGTCGGCCGGGGTCAACCCGGTGCGGGCATCGATGACGAAGAGGGCGAGGTCCGCCTCGCGCAGCGCCGCCTCGGAGCTGGCGCGCATCCGGCCCTGGATGGTCTCCGGCGCCGCCTCCTCGAGACCGGCGGTATCCAGCAGCCGGACATCGCGGCCGGCGACGCGGCCCTCGGCCTCCTTGCGGTCGCGGGTGACGCCGGGGGTGTCGTCGACGATGGCGATCCGCCGGCCGACGAGCCGGTTGAAGAGGCTCGACTTGCCGACATTCGGGCGGCCGAGGATGACGATGGTGGGGAGCATGATGGCTCCCCTAGAGCAAACCCCGGACGGGTGGAACACCCGGGAGGGGCAATTCGCTCGCCCGGACGAAAAGCCGGGCCTGCGGCCGCGAGCCCAGGCGAGCGGCAGCAGGCCTGGCGCATCGGCCGCCGGATGTCCCCTTCTCAAGCGCCCTGGAGCGCCGCCACCACCGCATCTTCCGTCAGCACGTACATGACTCCGCCGGCGACGGCCGGGGGCAGCATGACGCCGTCCGGCAGGCGGACCCGGCCGGCGATGTCGCCATTGGCCGGGTCGACCTCGACGAGCTGGGCATTGCTGCCGGCGACCAGCAGGCGGCCGCCGGCCAGCACCGGCGCGGCCCACTGGATGACGTTCCGCCGCCGCTTCTCGTCCTTGTAGCGCTGCAGGCTGGCGATCCAGCGGACCCGCCCGTCATCCCGGCCGAGGCAGGCGACCTCGGCCCCCGTCGTCAGCAGGAAGACCCAGTCGCCGACCGCCCAGGGCGTATCCGCCGCGGCCACGTCGCGCTCCCAGAGGCGCCGGCCGGAGCGGAGGTCGAGGGCGATGGTGATGCCGCCGAGGCCGCTGGCGAAGACCCGGCCGCGGTCGATCACCGGCAGGGCGGTGATGGCGGCGATGTCGGCGAGGCCCCCGCCCGCGGCGGAGCTCAGCGTCTCGCTCCATTGGGCGCGGCCGTCGCTGGCGCGGATGGCGGCCAGCTCGCCGGAGCCGAAGCCGGCGACGACCATGTCGCCCTCGACCGCCGGGGCGGGCAGGCCGAGCGCCATGGTGACGGTCGGCTGGCCGCGATAGGTCCAGAGGGTGCGGCCATCCTCGACCGAGAGGGCGAGGAGGTGGTTCTCCGTCGTCGTCACATAGGCGCGGCCATTGGCGACGGTGAGGGCGCCGCGCGCCGGGGCGGGCAGGTCGACCCGCCAGCGCGGCTTGCCATCCGCCGGGTCGAGCGCCATCGCCTCGGCCATGCCGGTGGCGAGGTAGAGGGTGCCGTCGTCGAAGGCGAGGGCGGTGCCGAGCGCGCCGTCGCGGTCCTTCTCCGGCCGGCTGTCGAAGGACCAGCGGCGGCGGCCGTCGAGCGCGGTCAGCGCCGTCACCTGGCCGAGCGCATCCGCGGCATAGACCGCGCCGCCGGCGACGATGGGCGGCGCGAGCAGCCGGCGGCGATAGGCGGTGCCGGTGCCGATGGCGGTGCGCCAGGCCTCGCCCAGGCGGAGGCCGAGGGCGGGGTGGCCGGGCGCATGGCCGATGGTGCCGCCGGCCTGGGGCCAGTCGGCATTCAGCGCCGGGGGCGGCAGGGTGACGGGGGCCTGGGCCAGGCCCTCCTCGACGTTGAGCGGGCGTTCCACGGCCAGCACCGGGCGGCGCTCGCCGCGCAGCGGGACCTTCCGCTCGCCGAAGACGCTGTCGAAGGTGTCGGTGATCGACTCGCAGCCGGCCAGCAGGCCCGCGCCCCCGAGCAGGGCGGCGCGGCGGGTGAGGGGTGTCCGCATCAGCCGCCGATCTCCGCGAGCAGCTTGCCGGCCCGCTCGCGCACGCCCTGGGGCGTCGCCGGGGCCGTGGCCAGGCCGGTGAGCGCTTGCTTCGCCTCCTCCGTCGCGCCGCGCTTCATCGCGGCAAGCGCCCGGATCTCCTGCACCGAGGCGCGCCAGGGCCCCTCGGCCAGCGGGGCGAGGCGGCTCTCGATCGCGGCCGGGTCGCCGGCGTCGAGCGAGTGCAGGCCCCACATCACCGTGCCGAGGTCCCGGTAGAGCGGGTCGATCGAGCCATCGCGGGCGATGTCCTCCCAAAGGGCCAGCGCCCCGGCCCGGTCGCCGGCCTCGGCCTTCAGCGCGGCGGCGCGGAGGCGGGCCAGGTTGCGGTAGCCGGGCGGCGCCCCGGCCGCGACGGCCGCGAAACGGTCGGCCGCAGCCTTGCCGTCGGCGCCGGGCTCGGCGGCAGAGCGGTTGGTGGCCAGGTAGGTCTCGGCGGTCTCCGCCGCTTGGCGGGACTGCCACCAGCGCCAGCCCTGCAGCCCGCCGACCGCGGCGACCGCGAGCAGCATCAGCCCGGCCAGCAGCCCGCCATAGCGGGCCATCAGCCGCTTCATGCGCTCGGCGCGCAGGTCTTCCTGCACCTCGTCGAAGATGTCGGCCACGCGGTCCCTTCCTTGGAAGCGGGGGGTGCATAGCAGCCTGTTGGCAGGGCGTTAAGTCCGCTGCGCATAGGCTCGGGGCCATGCGTCCGATGCTCCCCCTCCTGATGGTCCTGCCGGGCGGCTGCGCGCCGCTCGGCATCGGCGCGGCGGTGACCGCGGGCTCGGTCGCCGCCATCGGGCGGTCGCCGGTGGGTGCCGTCGTCTCCGTGGCGACGGGGCCGGACTGCTCGGTGGTGCGGCTCGACCGGGGGCAGGGCTATTGCAGGCCGGAGGAGGCGCCGCCGGCGCCGCCGCCCTACTGCACGCGGAGCCTCGGCCGCGTCGACTGCTGGGCGGCACCGCTGCCGGGGCGGCGCGGCGTGGCGGATGGGCCGGCGACCCTCAGCGCGGCGTAGGAGGCCAACCGGACGCGGCGCTGGCCGGGGCTGTGGTGAGGCAACCGGCGTCCCGGTGCCGGGTTGTTGCGGCATGAGCCAGGCCGCCGGGACGCCGCAGGAGACCAGCCGCTTCAGCCTCGACCGGCTGAGCACGGTGGTGCAGACGCTGGCCATCCTCGGGGCCGGGGCCTGGGGCGTCTACACCTTCATCTACGAGGCGCGGATCAAGCCGGGCCTGGCGCCGCCCAGCGTCTCGGTCACCACCACGCTGGAGAAGGCGGGGGAGCGGGAGGGGCGGCTGGCCATCCGCTCCACCGTCACGCGGACCAATGTGGGCGAGACCGGGGTCAGGGTGCTGGGCCTCACCTACAACGTCATCGCCACCGGGATGCGCTTCGCCGGGCCGGAGCCGGAGCCGTCGCCGGAGAGCCTGGCGGGGGCCGTCGAGGTCACCGCCGCGCGCTATGGCCAGGCGGCGCGGCAGGAGATGGTGCTGCGGCAGGGCGTGCTGTTCGAGGGCGCCACCGCCCTGCCGGCCGAGCCCTCCGATCTGCAGCCGGGCGAGGCGGTGTCGCGCGACCTGATCTTCTATGTCGAGCGCGACCGCTACGACTCGCTGCGCTTCGAGGTGGACCTCGCCTATGCAAAGCTCTCGGAGCCGGCGGTGCCGCTCGCCCTCGGCCTCGGGCCGGAGGGCCGCATCCGGGCCGAGTGCGCCGAGGCGGCCCGCTGCGGGGGGCTCACCACCACCAATTTCGGCACCGAATTCTCGCTCTGGTAGCGCTCAGCCCCGCGCCTCGGCGAAGCGGACGCCGGTGCCGCGCGGGGTGCCGATCACCTCGTCCTCGCGCATCGCGACGGCGCCACGGAGGATCGCCATGACGGGCCAGCCGGTGCAGCGATGGCCGGCGAAGGGCGTCCAGCCGCAGGGGGAGACGATCCAGCTCTCCTCGATGGTCCGCTGGCGCTTCATGTCGACCAGGGTGAAGTCGGCGTCGTAGCCGGCGGCCAGCCGCCCCTTGCCGGTCGCGCCATAGACGCGGGCGGGGCCGGCGCACATCAGGTCAACAAGGCGGGAGAGACTGAGGCGGCCGGCGCTCACATGGTCGAGCATCAGCGGGACGATGGTCTGCACCCCGGTCAGCCCAGCGGCGCCGTCGGGCCAGGGGCGCTCCTTCGCGGCGCGGCTGTGCGGGGCGTGGTCGGAGCCGACGACATCCACCGTGCCGTCCGCCACAGCGGCCCAGGCGGCGCGCAAGTGGCGCTCCTCGCGGATCGGCGGGTTCATCACCGCATAGCCGCCGAGGCGGTCATAGGCCTCGTCGGTCTGGGTCAGGTGGTTGAGCAACACCTCGACCGTGGCGACGTCGCGGTAGTCCTGCAGGAGCTCCAGCTCCTCGGCCGTCGAGACATGGAGGATATGGGCGGGGCGGCCGGTCTTGCGGGCCAGCGCCATCAGCCGCTTCGTGCCGATGAGGGCGCAGGCCACATCGCGCCAGACCATGTGGTTGCGATGCGGCATGCCGCTGCGGAAGAGCGGCTTGCGCTCCTGCAGGCGGTACTCGTCCTCCGAATGGTAGCAGATGCGGCGGCGGCCGCTGCGCATCACGGCCTCGAGCGAGGCGTCGTCCTCGACCAGGAGGTCGCCGGTGCTGCTGCCGGCGAAGACCTTCACCGCGCAGACATTCGGTTGCAGCTCGAGTGCGGCGAGCTCGGCGATGTTTTTCTTCGACGCGCCAACATAGAGGCCGACATCGACCCAGGCGCGGCCCTCGAGATAGCCGCGCTTCCAGTCCAGCCGCTCGCGGTCGGTGATGGACGGGGCGGTGTTCGGCATGTCGAAGACCGCCGTCAGCCCGCCGAGGAGGGCGGCGCGGGTGCCGGTCTCCAGCGTCTCCACCGCCGGGTCGCCCGGGTCGCGGAGATGGACATGGGCGTCGATCAGGCCGGGAAGGATGTGGAGGCCGGTGCAGTTGATCGCCTCCGCGGCGTCGGCGGTGCGGAGGTCGCCGATCGCTGCGATGCGGCCGGCGCGGACGCCGATATCGGCCGCCTCCTCGCCCCAGGGGAGGACGCAGGTGCCGCCGCGCAGCACGAGGTCGAAGGCGGGCATTAGGGCGTCTCCTTGCGGCAGTCCTATGGGGGTTTATCCCGCGACGCGGCGGAGGGGGAAGGGGTCCGACCGCTTCGGGGATCGAGGCGGCGACGGGCGCGGACTGGTTCGCCCAAACCCTTGCACGCACGGAAGACATGAGGGGACAAGACGATGCAATACTTTAATAATCACCGATAGTTGCCCATGGTCCAGTAAAGCCGTGCGGAATGGAGGGCAATATGGCAACGATCCCTGGACCAACGGCAACGACTCCGTCAACGGCCTCGACGGCAACGACGTCATCTATGGCGGCCTGGGCCATGACACGCTGAACGGCGGCAACGGCGCCGCCCGCCTGCCGGGCGGCGACGGCAACGACTATCAGTATGGCTTCTACGGCAACGACACGTTGGATGGGAGCTACGGCTCCGACTCCCTAGAGGGTGGAGCGGGGAACGACTCGCTGGTCGGCGGCCTCAACTCGCCTGACACTCTCATCGGCGGGCAAGGAAACAGCCCACTGCGCGGCAACGGGCTGCTGAACGGCGGGACGGGGCAGGACCTGCTCTACGGCGACCAAGCGCGCTTCGTGTTCGACGACGGCGACTCAGGGGTCGGCGCCGCGGCGCGCAACAGGATCAGCTGGCTGCGCTGGGACAACGGCTCCAAGATCGACCTGAGCGCGGTCGATGCGAATACCGGCCTGTTGGGCGACCAGGCCTTCAAGTTCATCGGCAGCAGCAAGGCCGGCGCCGCCTTCACCGGCACAGGCCAGGTCATGCTCATGGCCTATGACACCTATGGCAAGGAAATCCACGGCGGCAACACGGCCATCAGCTACGATGTGGTCCAGATGAATACTGGCGGCAGCTTGGCCCCGGACATGGAAATCGCCATCGAGCACTGGACAGGCGGCAACAGCGCGGTGCCCTCGGCCAGCTGGTTCATCCTGTAGGGCCGCCCCGGTCCCGCCCCGGAGGCGCGCCGCAAGCCACCCCCTCCCCAGGACCAAGGCCACAAGCCGGGCGCGGATGGCTGCGGGGATGCCTCCCGCTGCCGGCCCGCTTCCCCTCGTTCAGGGTCAGGAACCATCCCGGGCGAGCCACGCTTCGGTCGGGATGTGACACCTTGGGGAGGAGCGGCCGCATGGACGCCATCGAGACCACGACGATCAGGAAGGTGATGTGGCGGCTGATGCCCTTCCTCTTCGTCTGCTACTTCGTCGCCTACCTGGACCGGGTGAATGTCGGCTTCGCCAAGCTGCAGATGAATGCGGCGCTTGGCCTCACCGAGACGGCCTATGGGCTCGGGGCGGGGCTGTTCTTCATCTCCTACTTCCTGCTGGAGGTGCCCTCAAACCTGGCGCTCGACCGATTCGGCGCCAGGCTCTGGATCGCCCGCATCATGTTCACCTGGGGCCTCATCTCCGGCCTCTTCGCCTTCATCGGGCCGATCTCGGCGGCGACCGGGCTGTCGACCGAATGGGTGTTCTACATCCTCCGCTTCCTGCTCGGCGCGGCGGAAGCGGGCTTCTTCCCCGGCATCATCTTCTACCTGACGCTGTGGTTCCCCTCGGTCTACCGCGCCCGCGTCGTCGCCCTGTTCATGCTGGCGATCCCCTTCTCCTCCATCGTCGGCGGCCCGGTCTCCGGCGCGCTGCTGAACCTCAGCGGCGGCGGGCTCGATGGTTGGCAGTGGCTCTTCGTCCTCGAAGCGATCCCGTCCATCCTCATGGCGCTTGGCGTCATCTTCTACCTGACGGATCGTCCGGCCCAGGCGACCTGGCTTTCCGCCGAGGAGCGGACCTGGCTGCAGACGCGGCTGGATGCGGAGCACCAGCACAAGCAGACGACGGAGCACATCAGCATCGGCCGGTCGCTCAGCGACCCGCGGGTGCTGGCCTGCGCCTTCGTCTATTTCTGCCTCAATGCCGCGAGCTACGGCGTCTCCTTCTTCCTTCCCACTATCGTGAAGGGGTTTGGCGTCAGCAACGTCCAGGCGGGGCTGCTGGCGGCGCTGCCCTTCGTCTTCGGCGCCATCGGCATGGTGCTGCTCGGCCGCAACTCCGACCGGACGCTGAAGCGGCGGGAGCATGTGTGCTTCGCCATGATCCTGGCCGCCGTCGGGGTGGCCGGGGCGGGGCTCGTCTCCTCGCCGGTGCTGGTGCTCGGCCTGCTCTGCCTCAGCCAGATCGGCGTCTCGGCGACGCCGCCGCTGCTTTGGCCGATCCCGAGCGCCTTCCTCACCGGCACCTCGGCCGCGGCGGGGATCGCGGCGATCAACGCCATCGGCAACCTCTCGGGCTTTGCCGGGCCCTACATGATGGGCTACCTGCGCGATGCGACGGGCAATTTCACTGCGGGGCTGCTCGTCCTCGGCGGCGTCACCCTGGTCGGCGGCATCGTCGCCATGACGCTGAAGGTCAGCCGGCAGCTCGAGACGTCGGCGGCGAACCGGTCGGCCCTGGCGCACTGACGGTGCTTGGGGGCTGCGCCGCGCGGCGCAGCCCCGGGCGCTCAGCCGGCCGCCCCGATCTTGTCCTGCGTCCTGGTCTCGAAGTCGCTCGCTTCGTGCCGCTCGTGGAGCTGGCTCGAGGGCTCGCCCTGCACGCGGTTGACCATGCGGCCGCGCTGCACGGCGGGGCGGGCATGGAGCTGGTCCGCCCAGCGGTTGACGTGCCTGTACTCATGGACGGCGAGGAACTCCGCCGCGCCGTAGAGCCAGCCCTTCACCAGCCCGCCATACCAGGGGAAGACCGCGATGTCGGCGATGGTGTAGTCCGTGCCGGCCAGGTACTCGCTCTCGGCCAGGCGACGGTCCAGCACGTCGAGCTGGCGCTTGGTCTCCATGGCGAAGCGGTTGATCGGGTACTCCATCTTGCTCGGCGCATAGGCGAAGAAATGGCCGAAGCCGCCGCCGAGATAGGGCGCGGAGCCCATCTGCCAGAACAGCCAGGACAGGCACTCGGCGCGCTTCGCCGGCTCGGTCGGCAGGAAGGCGCCGAATTTCTCGGCCAGATAGGTGAGGATGGCGCCCGATTCGAAGACGCGGATCGGCGCCGGGCCACTGCGGTCCATGAGCGCCGGGATCTTGGAATTCGGGTTGATGGCGACGAAGCCGCTGCCGAACTGGTCGCCCTCGCCGATCCTGATCAGCCAGGCGTCGTACTCGGCGCCCGCATGGCCGAGGGCCAGCAGCTCCTCCAGCATGATCGTCACCTTCACCCCGTTCGGCGTGCCGAGCGAGTAGAGCTGGAGCGGGTGGCGGCCGACCGGCAGCTCCTTCTCATGGGTCGGGCCGGCGATGGGGCGGTTGATGTTGGCGAAGCGGCCGCCGCTCTCCTTGTCCCAGGTCCAGACCTTGGGCGGGGTGTAGTCGGACATGCTTGATGCTCCTCTCTGATGCGCCTTGATGGTGATCTTGGGCGGCGGACGGCGAAACCCAGGGGGCGCTACTCGGTGGCCTGACGGGCGAGGCCGGCGAGCATCGCCTCCATGGAGCGCTGGGCCTCGGGGGGCATGGCCACGCCATGGCGGGCGAAGACGCGGCGGGCGATGTCCTCGCCGGTGCTGCGGGTGAGGAAGACCCGGCCGGCCTCGTCCTCCCAGACCAGGATGCGCATGGGCAGGTCGAGGGCGAGGGTCGGGTGGGCCTGCATCGCCGGCGTGCCGCCGCGGGGGGTACCGAAAAAGAGCACGGTGCGGGCGCGCAGCGGCATTCCCACCACCTGGGCGGCCGCGGCATGGTCGATCTCGGTGAAGACGGTCCAGCCGGCGGCGCGGACGGCGGCGGCGAGGCGGTCGAGCGTTTCCCGCACGGGATGGGCGCTGGGCTGGGTGACGAGGCCGTCCGGCTCCTGCGCCAGCGCGGGGGTAGCGGCGAGCAGAGCAAGGAGCAGAGCGAGGCGGCGGGTCATGCGGCGGTCTCCCAGGGAGTAAGGCGCTAGCGCTCGCCGAGCACCTCGAACACATCACCCCGGACGGCGCGCCGCTCGACATGGCGGCGGTGCCAGAGGGCGTAGAAGAGCAGGTGCCAGGCGGCGAAGCCGCGGTGCTTCTCGCCCCCGGCATGGCGGAAGAGGGCTGCGACGCGGTCGGGCCGGGCGATCTCGGCGACGCCCGGCTGAGCGGCGACGAGGGGGCCGAGGCGGTCGCCCACCCCCTCGATCCAGGCGCCGATCGGGACGGTGAAGCCCTGCTTCGGCTTGGTGGGCTCGGCGGCGGGGAAGTGGCGGGCGAGCCATTCGCGCAGCAGCCACTTGCCGCTGCTGCGCTGGACCTTCATGGCGTCCGGCAGGCGGAAGGCGGCGGCGGCGATGCCGGGGTCGAGCAGGGGCGTGCGGCCCTCCACGCCATGGGCCATGAGGCAGCGGTCCAGCTTGACCAGCAGGTCGTTCGGCAGCCAGTCGGCGATGTCGAGGGCCTGGGCGGCCTGGAGGCGGGTGCGGCCGGGGCTGGCGGCGGCGGATTCGGCGGCGCCGGTGCCGTCGCGCCAGCCGGTCGGGGCCTCGCGCAGCAGGTCGAGCCGGTCGAAGCTGCCGCGCGAGCGGGGCGCTTTGCCGCCGAGCCACCAGGGGCGCATCGCGGCGCGGTAGCGGCCATAGCCGCCGAAGATCTCGTCGCCGCCCTCGCCGGAGAGGACGACCTTCACCTCCTGCCGGGCGCGGCGAGCGAGGAACCAGGTGGGGATGATGGCGTAGTCGGCCGCCGGGTCGTCCATGGCGCCGACGATCTCGGGCAGGTGGCGCCAGACATCGGCCTCGGTGACGGAGACGGTGACATGGCGGGCGCCGGCCGCCCCGGCGAGATGGGCGGCGGCGGCGCGCTCGTCGGCCGCGCCGGGGACGTCGAAGCCGGCGGTGAAGGCCAGCACCGGGCGGTCGTTGAGGCGGGCCATCAGGGCGAGCACGACGCTGCTGTCGATGCCGCCGGAGAGGAACATCCCGTAGGGCACGTCGCTGCGCTGGTGGAGGAGGACGCTCTCCTCGAGCGCCGCGTCGAGGCGGGCGAGGGCGGCGTCGGCCGAGATCTCCTCGGGGCCGCCTTCGGGGAGGGCGGCGCGGCGGTGGCGCTCCGTCACGGCGCCGTCGGCGATGACCACCGTCTCGCCGGGGAGGATGCGGCGGATGCCCTCGAAGATGGTCTCGGCGCCGGTGGTGAACTGGATCTGCAGGAGTTCCGCCCGGGCCTCGGGGCGGATGCGCGGCTCGACCAGGCCGGCGGCGATCAGCGCCTGGGGCTCCGAGGCGAAGGCGAGGCCGCCCGCGACCTCGGCGAGGTAGAGCGGCTTAATGCCGAAGGGGTCCCGCGAGAGGACGAGCTGCTTGGTGCCCCGGTCGTGCAGCGCGATGGCGTACATGCCGCGCAGCCGGTCGGCGAAGCCGATGCCGTCGCGGCGGAAGAGGTGGAGCGGCGGCTCGCAATCGCTGCCGGTCGCGCAGTGCAGCTGGTTCTGTTCGCGCAGCTCCCGGTAGTTGTAGACCTCGCCATTGGCGACCAGGGCGGCGGCGCCGGCGAAGAGCGGCTGGTCGCCCGTCACCAGGTCGATGATCGAGAGCCGGGTGTGGGAGAGGGCGACATTGCCCGAGACATGGTGGCCATGCCCGTCCGGGCCGCGATGGGCGAGCGCCCGGGTCAGCGCGTCGAGGGTGGCGCCGGAGGGCACCTGGCCCAGGCGGAGGGCGAGGCCGGCAAGGCCGCACATCAGGCCGTCTCCTGCGGGACGAGGGCGGTGAGGAACGCGCGCCAGCGTGCGAGCACCGGGGCTTCGGCATAGTGCGCGGCATACTCGGCGCGGCCGGCGGCAGCGAGGGCGGCGGCGCGGGTTGGGTCGGCCAACAGGCCGCGGATGGCGGCGGCGAGGGCGGCCGGGTCTTCCTTCGGGACGAGGAGGCCGGTCTCGCCGGGGCGGATGAGGGCGGCCGGGCCCTCGGCCGCGGCGGCGACGACGGGCCGGGCAGCGGACCAGGCCTCGAGCACCACATTGCCCAGCGGCTCGTGGCGCGAGGGGCAGGCGAAGACCTCGCAGCCGGCGAGCAGGGCGCCGGCATCCTGGCGCCAGCCGAGGAAGGCGAGGCGGGGGCCGAGGCCGAGCTCGCGGGCCAGGACCTCGAGGGCCGGACGCTCAGGCCCCTCGCCGGCGAGCGAGAGATGCGCCTCGGGCAGCAGGGCGAGGGCGCGAAGCAGGACGTCGAAGCCCTTGTTCGCATGCAGGCGGCCAAGGGCGAGCAGGCGGCGGGCGCCGGGCGGGGCGGGCAGCGCGGCCGGCCTGGCCCCGGCGAGGTCGGCGGCGAAATTCGGCACGTAGTGGGCGCGGGCGGCGGGCCAGCCGCGGGCGACGAGCCAGTCGCGAATATCCTCGGTATTGCCGATCAGGCCATCGCAATGGCGGTAGTATTTGAGGTTGTAGTAGCCGCCCAGGCGGCCGATGAGCGGCCAGGGCGCGCCGCGGCGCCGCAGGGCCCCCGTGAAGCGGCTGGCGCGGTTGGCCCAGGAGATGACGGCATCGGGGCGGAAGGCCGCCAGGGCAGCGCGCAGGGCCGGGCCGGTGCGCAGGTCGAAATAGCCGCCGAAGGGAAGCTGCACCGGCTCCAGCCCGCCCGAGGCGAGGCGGGCGGCGCGGGCGGCATCGGTGCGGATGACGGCGAGGACCGTCTCGCCCGCCCGGTGCTGGGCGAGCGTCAGGCGCTCGTAGAAGGCCTCGGCGCCGCCCATGGGGGCGCCGGCGATCACATGCGCGATCCTCATGCCGCCGCGGCCGGGGCCGGCGCTCCGGTCATCGGGGCGCCTCATCCGGCCAGCGTCTCGAAACGGGCGGCGATGTCGGGCCAGGACGGGCCGGGGCCGCGGGCGATGGCGCCGGCATGCAGGCGCTCCCATGCCGCGTCGTCCGCGAGCAGGCGGATGGCGGCGGCGGCGAAGGCCGCGTCGCTGCGGGCCAGGAGGCCGGTCTCGCCATCCACGATCCGCTCCGCGACGGCGCCGAGGGGCGTCACCACGGCGGGAAGGCCGAGGGCCTGGGCTTCGGCGAGGGCGAGGCAGAAGGTCTCGCCGGGGTCGCCGCGATAGAGCATCACCCGCGCCTCCCCGAGGCGCGCGGCGAGGGCCGGGCGCGGCAGGGGGGCCAGGAGGCGGACGCCCTCCGCAGCCAGGGAGGCGGCGCGGGCGAGCACCGGGGCGGCGCGGGCGGTGAGGCGGGCATCGCCGCCATAGGTGGCAGCGCCGCCATAGAGGTGCAACTCCGCTCCCGGCACGGCGGGACGGATGCGCCCCGTCCAGAGATCGAGCAGCCAGTCGAGGCCGCGCAGCGGGTTGGAGGTGAAGACCGCGACGGGCGGCGGCGGCCGCCGGGGCGCGGCGCCCGCGGCGAAGGGCGGGGCGAGGGCCAGGGGGATCTCGGCAGGGCGGAAGGGCAGCCGGCGGGGCAGGCTCGCGCTGTGCGAGGGGCCGAGGGTGACGAGGCGCGGCCAGGCGGCGAGCAGGGGGAGGAGGTGGCGGGGCTTCCGCAGGTAGCCGCCGGGATTGTGCAGCCAGAGCACGCGCCGGCCGCGCGGCAGGGCGCGGAAGAGGCGGGGCAGGCGGTTGGCGATCACAAGCTCGGCCGGTGGGCCGCCGGGGGCGAGGGGGGACCAGGGGAGGCCGTCGCGGGTCTCTGGCGGATCGGTGCCGGCGCGGAGGTCGAGCGTGTGGCCACGGGCGAGGAAGGCGGCGGCGAGCAGGGCGAAGGCGGTCTCGACGCCGCCGAGCGGCCGCTCGGCGAGGGCGGCGGGGCCAAGGCGGGGGCCTTCCGTGGCAAGGGCGATCCTCATGCGCAGTGCCGCTGGTGGTTCTGCGGGGACGAAGCCGGCCTCATCCGCGGTGCCGCTCCGGCTCCAGCCGGGCCTTGAGATGGGCGAGCAGGGGGAACAGGCCGGCGCAGAGGGCGATCAGTAATCCCCAGGCGCCCTCCCTGTAGCCGCGCCGTCCCAGGTAGCACTTGATGATGCGGGAAAGGCAGCGGCGGATGTTATCGGGCAGGGAGCCGATGTCGCCGGCCGCCAGCAGATCCGCCGCCTTCGCCGAGGAGTAGCGGTCGAGGCGGCGCAGCATGTCGGAGATGTCGCGGTCGACCTCGTGGCGGATGCCGGCCGAGGTGATGCGCTCGCCCTCCGTCCCCGTCCAGTCGAGGCCCGGATGGACGCGCTGCGGCCGCCAGCGCTTGGCGCCACGGCGGAAGAGCACCGGCTTTAGCGTGGTGCCGAAGCTGCCGCCCCAGCCATGGAGGATCAGCCGGTCGCCGACGTAATTGTCGAGGCGGACGCGATGGAAGCCGTGCGGCGAGGCGGCGATCACCTGGCGGATGGCCGCCCAGAGCTCGGGCGGGACGCGCTCGTCGGCATCGACCTCCAGGATCCAGTCGCCGCTGCAGACGGCGATGCCGGCATTGCGGCGGTCGCCTTCCAGCCCCCATTCGCCTTCCAGCACATGGGCGCCATGGGCGCGGGCGACCTCGGCGCTTGCATCGGTGCTGCGGTCGAGCACCACGACCAGCTCGTCGGCCGCGGCGCAGCTCGCCAGGCAGGCGGGGAGGCGGGCGGCCTCGTTGCGGGCGACGACGAGGGCGGAGAGTCTCATGCCGGCTGCGGCTCGGCCAGCAGGGTCTGGGCGGCGGCGAGGGCCTGGTCGAGGGTGAGGTCGGCCATGCTGTCGAGGCGGGGGCTGCCCGGCGCGATGGCGGTGGCGGTGCGGCGGCCGGCCGGGGCGTATTCCTCGACACGGGAGGGGCCAAAGAGGCCGAGGGTCGGGGTGCCGGTCGCGGCGGAGAGGTGCATCAGCCCGCTGTCATTGCCGACGAAGAGGGCGGCGCGGGCGAGGACGGCGGCGGCCTCGGGGAGGGAGAGGGTGCCGACGAGGTCCACGGCACGGTCGCCGAGCGCCCCGAGGACGGGGGCGGCCATGGCGGCCTCCTGCGTCCCGGGCCCGCCGAGGATGGCGGCGCGGGCGCCGGCGAGGGGCTGGCCGGGGGCGGTCAGCGCCTCGAACAAGGCCACGAAGCGCTCGGCGGGCCAGACCTTGCGGTCCCAATTGGCGGTGGGTCCGAGGGCGATCCATGGCCCCTCGCCCGGCAGCAGGGCGGCGGCGCGGGCCCGGTCGGCGGCATTGAACCAGGCGACTGGCAGCGGGGGCGGGTCGAGGCCCAGCAAGGCGCCGAGATGGGCGGTGCGGGGCCCCGGCTGGCGGCCGCCCCGCATCACCAGGCGGCGCTTCGCCCAGAGGAGGAAGGCGAAGGCGGAGCCGCGCAGGTCCACCACCAGGTCCCAGCGCTGGGTGCCGACCTCCTGCCAGAGCTGCAGCCAGTGCAGGCGGAAGCGGCGCTTGGTCAGTACGATGGTCCAGGCGCGGTTCGGCATCCGGGCGAAGACGCCCTCGGCGGCCGGGCCGCAGGCCACGACGATCCGCGCCTGCGGGTATTGCCGGATGAGGTGGTCCAGCAGCCCGGTGGAGAGGACGGCATCGCCGATCCGGGTCGCGGTGATGAAGAGGATGCGCACGGCGGCGGGCTTAGAGCATGAGCGTCGCCTGTAGAAGCGGCGATCACGCTCCGCGCGCGCCGGGCTTGTCGCGGCGGGGCGGGCGGGCCAACTCCGTTGCATGCCGATAGCGATCCTGCCCCAGAGGGGCGTGCTGGAAGTGGCGGGGGAGGACCGGGTGGCCTTCCTCCAGGGCCTGGTCTCCAACGACGTGGCCGCGGCCGGGCCGGGCCGGGCGGTCTTCGCCGCGCTGCTGACGCCGCAGGGGAAGTGGCTGGCGGATTTCTTCATTCATGCCGAGGATGGGCCCGAGGGCGGGCGGCTGCTGCTCGATTGCGAGCGGGCGCAGGCGGGGATGCTGGCGCAGCGGCTCGGGCGGTTCCGGCTGCGCTCGAAGGTCGCGCTGCGGGACCTGTCCGGGGAGATGACGGTGGCCGTCGGTTGGGGCGGGGCGCCGATGCCGGCGGGTGCCGTGGCCGATCCGCGGCTGGAGGCGGCGGGGTGGCGCCTGGTCGCGGCCGAGGCGCCGGCGGCGGATGCCGCCGCCGAGGACTGGGATGCGCATCGGCTGGCGCTCGGCCTGCCCGAGGGCAGCCGTGATCTCCTCGGCGAGCAGAGCCTGCTGCTGGAGGCGGGGTTCGACGAGCTCCACGGCGTCTCCTGGAGCAAGGGCTGCTACATGGGCCAGGAGCTGACGGCGCGGACCAAGTATCGCGGCCTGCTGAAGCGGCGGCTGGTGCCGGTCGAGGTCGAGGGGCCGTTGCCGGGGCCGGGCACCCCCGTCACCGCCGAGGGGGTGGAGATGGGCGAGATGCGCTCCGGGCGTGGAGCACGGGGCATCGCCCAGCTGCGGCTGGAGGCGCTGGATGGGCGGGCCCTGCGCTGCGGCGAGGCGGTGATCCGCCCGCGCATCCCGGGTTGGATGGCGCTGCCGGGCGAGGTGGCGGCGCGCGGGTGAGGCCGGCGCTGCTCGGCCTCAGCGCGCTGATGCTGGGGGCGGCGGGGGAGGCGCCTTCGCTCGTGCCGCCGGTTGCGCCGGCCTGCATCTCCTCGCCCTTCGGGACGCGGGAGGGGGCGGGGCCACGGGCCTCGCGCCTGCATGGCGGCATCGACCTGCCGGCGCCCGCAGGGGCCTGGGCGACGGCCGCCGCGGCGGGGCGGGTGGCGGCGATCCGCCGGCGCGGGGCTGCGGGGCTCGAGATCGACCTGACCCATCCAGGCGGCTGGGTGACGCGCTATGCGCATCTGGGTGCGGTGGTGCCGGCGCTGGCCTCGGGCAAGCGCGAGGTCGCGCAGGGCGAGCGGCTGGGGCGGGTCGGGCGGACCGGCATCACCTACGGCACGCATCTGCATTTCGAGCTGCTGGCGGATGGGGTGCGGCAGGACCCCGCGGCGCATCTGGCACTCGGCCCGTGCCGCTAGCCGGAGCGTGATGGGCGGGATTGCCTGGGGTTATTGTATACAATTTTCTTTGGAGCCGCTTACCGCGCGCAACGAAGGACGTGTTGGATGGGCATCGACACCTGGCAGCGGGCGAGCATGTTCCGGCGTGGCGCGGCGCAGGCCGATGCCGCCTTCCTCGAGCCCGGCGAGGCGAGCCCGCGGCCGGCACCCCCGCCCCTTAGCCAGAAGGAGCTGCAGGAGAGCACGCGGCGCTGGACGCGGGCACGGCTGCAGGAGCGGATGATCTCGCCGCCGGTGGCGGGGCTCGGGCTCAGCGCGGCGATGCTGGCGGCGGTGCTGGACAATCTGGGGCCGCAGGGCGGGACCTCCGCCTCGGGTGAGGCGGCGGCGGTGGCGCCGGAGCAGATGGCCGCGGGGCGCAGCGCCGGCGCCGCCGGGGCCAGCATCGCTATGGCCGGGTCGGAGCCGGGAAGCCTTCTGGACCAGGGCGGGAGCGACGCGGGCGCCCCGGCCCGTGGCGGGCAGGGCGGCGACACCGGGGAGGAGCGCCAGATGGCGCGGGGGACGACCATCATCCCCTCCAACATCCTGCGCGCCGAGGCCGATGCCTGGGCGGTGCGCGAGGTGCGATCCACCGGGGCGGAGGTGATCGGCAAGGCGTGGCTGCTGGCCGAGGCGGCGGCGGGGCTTGGCATGGTGCAGGCGGCGGAGGCGCAGGCGGTCGGTGGGGCCGATGCGGCCCTGCTGGCGGTGGCGCAGGCCCGTGCCGTCACCGATGCCGGGAAAGCGGCCAAGGCTGTGGAGGGCGCCAAGGCCGTGGAAGGCGCCAAGGCGGTGGATGCAGCGCAGCCTCAGGCGCCGACCGCGGAGGTGGTGCATGCCGCGCCGGCCGTCGCCCAGGTGGTTGCCGCCAAGCTGGATATGCCGAGCCAGTCCAGCCATGCCGTCGCCGATTCCGATCACGCGGCGGTGGCCTGGGCGACGCCGGCGGCGGACGTCGCCTCGCGGGCGGGGCCGGGCATGGCGGTGGGGGGGCTGGCGTCGCTGGATCTCCCCGGGGTCGAGCTGGGGAAGGTGGCGGCGCCGGTGAAGGCCGTGATCGCCGAGACGAAGGCGGATGGCGGCGCGTCTGGCTCGGCCCCGCAGGCAGATCAGCAGCCGACAGCCTTGGCCGGCCGCGGCGGGAGCGACCATGCGGCGGTCCCGGCCCTCGGCACGACCCACGGGGCCATCGACCAGGGCGGCGTCGGCCAGCTGGCGAAGGGCGGTGTGCCGGGCCCGGATTCCGGAGGAGCCAGCTTGCCGGTCCTGGGAAGCGTTGTCGGCACCGGACTCGGCTCGGCCGGACCGGTTGCCGAAGGGGCGCTGGCCTCCGGCCTGGGCAGCACGGCAGCCGACGCCACGGCCGGGCCGATGGCTGGAGCGTTGCCGGAGACAATCGCTTCCGGGAGCGGGCTGGCGGCGGATCACGGCACGAGCGACGGGCCGCTGGGGCCGGTGCTCGGCGGCTTGCCGGGGGTAAGCGCTCCGGCGGGTGGTCATGGCGCGGCGGCTGGCGCTTCGGGGCCGGTGCAGGGCGGCCTGTCGGCGGCGATCAATCCCGGGGGCGGGTTGGCGGCAGGTCCTGGCACCACTGACGGGCCGCCGGGGCTGGTGCTCGGCGGCTTGCCGGGAGCGGTCGATCCAGGAGGTATTCCGGGGAGCGATCATGGCGCGTCGCCCGGCTTTCTGGAGCCGGTGCAGGGTGGCCTGGCAGGGGTGATCGACCCAGCGGCCGGATCGGGGACCGATCACGGCGTGCCGGGCAGCCCTTCGCTGCCGGTGCTGGGTGGCTTGCCAGCGACGGTCGATTTGGGGACCGGGCTGGGAGGCGATCATGCGTCGCCTGCCGGGCCCTTGGGGCCCGTGCTCGGCAGCCTGCCCGGAACGGCGGAGTCCGAGGCCGGCCCGTCAAAGGACGAGGGCACGCCGATCGGCGCGGTCGGGCCGGTGCTCGGTGACTTGGCGGGGACACCCGATCCGGTTGGTTGGGAAGGAGCCGATCACGGGCCGGCTGGCGACGCGCCATGGCCGGTGCTGGGTGGCCTGCCGGGCGCGGGCAATCCAGGAGGCGGGTCGGACCCCGATCACGGACCTTTCGGCGGGGCTTTGGACGTGGTGCTGGGCGGCCTGCCGGGGCCGGCCGATCCGGGGCAGTCGACGGAGCATGGCCCGTCCGGCGAGCCGCTGGGGCCAGTGCTGGGCGGCCAACTCGATGCCGGTGGCTCCAAGGCTGGATCGGGGAATGGCGATGATGCGCCTGGCAGACCTTCGGGCCCATCGCTAGGCGGCTTGCCTACGACCGTCGAATCGGCGACCGCGTCGCCGAAGGACGAGAGCACGCCAACTGGCCCGGCGGGGCCGGTGCTGGCCGGCCTGCCGGGAATGCCCGATCCAGGAACCGGATCGGATGCCGCTCATGGCCCATCTGGCGAGGCCCCTGGACCGGTATCGGGCGTCTCGCCCGGGATCACCGATGCATCAGGGGCGGCAATGGATTCCGGCGCGGCCGGCAGTGCTTTGAGGCCGGTGCTGGCTGGCCTGCCGAAAGCGGATGGCCCTGCAACCGATCACGGGCCGCCTGTGCCGGTCTTGAAGCCGGTGCTCGGCGATGACACGAAGGATCCGGTGGCTGGAACGCCGACGGATCACCGGACTCCTACGGGCACGGTCGAGCCAGTTCTCGCCGGCCTGCCGAAAGCGGATGGTCCTGTAGCAGACCATGATCTGCCTGGTCCGGTCTTGGGACCGGTGCTGGGCAGCGACACCAAAGGTCCAGCGGCCGGAACGCCGACGGATCACGGGACCCCAACGGGCACGATCGAGCCGGTTCTCGCCGGCCTGCCGAAGGCTGGTGGCCCGGGAGCCGATATCGGGCTGCCTGTGCCGGTGCCGGGCGGTGACACGAAGGCTCCGGCGGCTGGAACGCCAACGGATCACGGGACCGTTGCGAGCGCGGTTGAGCCGGTTGTCACCGGCCTGCCGAATACGGCGAAGACCGGGGTTGAAGCGTCGACGACGGTTGATGCGGCGCCTGCTGGGCCGATCGTGAGCACTCCGCTAGGGGCGCTCAACCCTGAAGCCGTGCCAGCGGCGGATCGTGGTGCGCTGGAGGGTTCGTCCGTACCGGCTTCGGCCGCCGTGGACCCGGCAGGCGCCAAACAGCCTGGGACGGTGCCCGTAACGGAGCAGGGCATCCCTGCGACCTCGGCCCTGGATGGCAAGGAAGGAGCCGACCAGGCCGGGCTGCATCCGGTCGTGGGCGACACCATCCTGACGGACAGCTTCACCTTCGGGCCGGCGTCGGACACCATGCCGTCGCTTGGCCATGAGCCGATCCGGACATTCGATCCCGGGCTCGATCATGCGCTCCTGCCGGAACTGCTGCCGACGCTCGACCCGGTGCCGGAGCATTATGCGCTGCCGGACTATCACCTGATCTAGAACGGCGCCCGTAGCTAATGCGTACGGAAGCCGCTCTGGCCTTTT
The DNA here is from genome assembly GCF_059504005.1 of Belnapia sp. Taxonomy (NCBI): domain Bacteria; kingdom Pseudomonadati; phylum Pseudomonadota; class Alphaproteobacteria; order Acetobacterales; family Roseomonadaceae; genus Belnapia; species Belnapia sp. The sequence goes on from NZ_JCACHU010000182.1 coordinate 28,624, forward strand.
GCCGAGGCGCGTCAATCGCCCCGAACGGGTGAGGCCGCCCGGCCGGAGTTTGTCCTGACAGGCTGCCGAGGTTCGCAGCGCATCCGCGGCGGTCGGGCGGAGCAGCCTGAGGCCGGTCGCGGGTGTCGGGTGCGGAGCCGCGGCCGCGGTCTGGGCGAGCGGGGCGGGACGCTATCGTGCAGGGGCTTGAAGGACCAGTTTCCGCACCGCCACGGTGCTGCGGGTCGGCCCCCCGTGCAGGGGGCCCGAGACCCCAAGGCTGTCGGAGGCCCGTGCCAGGCAGGGCGCCGGTCCGGCCGCGTTACCGGTGGGCCGGGGGCGGTGCGTAGACCGGCTCGCCAAGGCTCGGGAGCGTCGCCTCGATGACCGCATGCAGACCGGACGGGGCGAAGTCGAGCGACACCCGGCCCCCGAGCTGCGCCGGCAGGGCGTTCGACAACAGGCGGGTGCCGAAGCCCCGGCGCAATGGCGGCGCCGGCGCCGGCCCCCCCTGCTCCAGCCAATCGAGGCGGAGCCGCGACGGGGAGGATCGGTCGACTGGTGACTCGGCCGAGACCGACCAGCGCACCTGCAGGCGGCCCGACGCAACGGCCAGCGCGCCGTGGCGGGCCGCGTTCGTGACCAGCTCATGCAGGGCGAGGGCGAGGGCCAGGGCCGTCGCCGGACCGAACTGGACCGGCGGGCCGCTGATCTCCGCCCGCGGCCCATGCGCCCCGGCGGTCTGGAGATAGGGCGCGAGCTCCGCCTCCAGCAGCGCACGCAGGTCCGCCCCCTCCGTCCAGCCGCGGCCGGCGACCACGTCATGCGCCCGCGCCATCGCGCGCAGCCGGCCGGCGAAGGCTTCCCAGAAGCTGCCGGCATCCGCCGCGCCCCGGGCCGTACTGGCGGCGACCGACTGCACGGCGGCCAGGGCGTTGCGCACGCGATGGTTCAGCTCCGCCAGCAGCAGCCGTCGCAGCCCTTCCTCCCCTCCCTCGCAACCGGCAGTGCGCGCGAAGCCGGCAACGCGCCGCACGCGCCCACGGTCATCCATGATCGGGAAGCCGAGATCGCTGACCCAGCGCGCGGCGGGCCGGCCTGCCGCGCCGGCGCGCCCTTCGTCGGGCGGCAGCACGCGATAGGTCACCTCGGCCGGTTTTCCGCGGCACAGCGTGTTGAACCGGTTTGCGACGGCGTCGCGGTCATCGGGATGCACCCGGGCGAGCCAGCGTCCGGCCTCGGGCAGCACGTCGTCGGGCGAGACGCCGAGCAGGCCTCTCACCCCATCCGAGACGTAGAGGCCTTCGCCGCTGTCCGCGTTGGCGACCCAGAGCGCACCGAGCGCTGCCGTCAGGTCCGAGAGGATGGCGGCCGACTTTTCCGCCCTCTCGGCGCGGGCCCGCGCCTCGGTTGCCTCCTGGCGGGCCGCGGCGAGTTCGGCGCGGGCGAGGCGCAACGCCTCGACGATTTGGCTTGGATCATCCTCCCCGGACGGATGACTGCGTTCGTCCAAGGCTGCCTCTCCTGACGGGCTGCCGCTCGCCGCCGGCACCGTGGCTAAAACGGGGAACATGACAAGAAGGTTGCCGGAAAACATCTTGGGGAGGTGGCGTTCCCGCTGCCACCGCCCTGGATCGGCGGCGGGGCAGGGCGGTGTTCACTCGATGTCCGGTTACGCCGACGGTGGAAGACGTGCGAGGGGGCTGTCCGCGGCTTGGCAGGCCGACCATGGCATGGGCTGGGTGATACGAGATGGCGCCTCCTTATTCGCTGGGGGACGCGGGCCCCCAGGATGAGCCAAGCGATGCCCCCGAGTGTCGGCATCGAGGCTAGCCCTGCCGAGGGCGCCGACCGGCATCGCCGGCCTCGACGACGTCACCCTCGGCAGCAGGCCCGCCGGCACTCGCTTCTCTGCTGCGGGGCAGGCTGCGGCAGGACGCCCTTCGCCATGGCCTTCCTCCTGCAAAGGCGACGCTCTATGGCGAGCCGAGCCTGCGCATGAGCTTCGAAGAAACGGGCCGAGAGCCTCGTCACCAACGTCGCCACCCAATGGCTAGGACCTCAAGGACCGCAGGCTGGCCGCCGCCATCACCGGCGAGCGCGGCGAGAGCCGGTCATTCGTCAGGGGCTTGAGGAGCGCGTGCCGGCTGCGTGATCCAGCTACGACCACGGTCTCGCCGCGAAGGGGCAGCAGGACTTCGAACGCCTCCGGAAGCCTTGTGCGGCGGACGACCTTGCGCTCGCGCTGCGTCGCGCACCCTTGGCGCCGGGAGCCGGAAGCCGACGAGGGCGGGAGCGCACGCCGCAACCCGGACAAGGATCGGGAAGGACGACACGGCACGCCGCCGTGCCAAGCGCCTGCGGATTCCCCGCGCCGGATGGGGTCGGGCCGCTGAGGAAGGCGGAGCTTCGGCAACCCTGGCGCACCGCACGAGGGATGTCCGGCGGATGACCGGCTGCGACGGTGCCGTCACTACAGGTTGGGAGAGAATGGGATGGACGCATGGCTTCGTCCATCCGACCTCGGTCATTCCCGGGCCGCGGCGGCCTGTCCGCTCACCCAGGCGATATGCCCGGCTGCCCTTCGGCGAGGCGCGGGCTGCGGCGGCGCGCCAGGGCACGCGCCACCACGTAGAAGACCGGCGTGAAGACCAGGCCGAAGAGCGTCACGCCCAGCATGCCGTAGAAGACGGCGACGCCGAGGCTCTGGCGCATCTCCGCACCCGCCCCGGTCGCCACCGTCAGCGGCAGCACGCCGAGGATGAAGGCGAGGCTGGTCATCAGGATCGGCCGCAGCCGGGTGCGCGCCGCGGCGACGGCGGCATCCCAGCGGCTCATCCCCTCCTCCTCCGCCGCGCGGGCGAATTCCACGATGAGGATCGCGTTCTTCGCCGCCAGCCCGACCAGCACGACGAGCCCGACCTGGACCAGCACGTTGTTGTCGAGCCCGGCATGCTTCACGCCCAGCAGCGCCGCCAGCACCGACATCGGCGCGATCAGCACCACCGCCAGCGGCAGCAGCCAGCTCTCGTACATCGCCGCCAGCACGAGGAAGACGAAGACCACGGCGAAGCCGAAGGCGATGGGCGCGGTGTTGCCGGCGATGCGCTCCTGCAGCGCCAGCTCGGTCCACTCATAGCCGAAGCCTTCCGGCAGGTTGGCCTTCAGCACCTCCTCCATCGCCGCGATCGCCTGGCCGGTGGAGATGCCGGGCAGCGCCGCCCCCTGCAGCTCCGCCGCCGGGTAGAGGTTGTAGCGCGGCACGCGGTAGGGGCCGGAGGTCTCGTGGAAGGTGGCAAGGCTGCCGAGCGGCACCATCGCCCCGTCATCGGCGCGGGTGCGGAGCCGCGCGATGTCCTCCACCGCCATCCGGTGCTGCATGTCGGCCTGGGCGGTGACGCGCCAGGTGCGGCCGAGCAGGTTGAAGTCGTTGACGAAGGCGGAGCCCATGTAGATGCCCATCGCCTCGTGCACGCGGGAGATCGGCACGCCGAGCATCTCCGCCCGCGTCCGGTCGATGTCGGCGCGGATCTGCGGCGTCGCCGTGTTGTAGAGGCTGAAGGCGAAGGCGATGCCGGGCGTCCCGTTCGCCGCCATCATGACCTGGCGCGTCGCCGCCTCCAGCGCCTGCGGGCCGCGGCCGGCGCGGTCCTGGATCATCAGCTTGAAGCCGCCGCCCGTGCCGATGCCGGGCACCGGCGGGGGCGGGATGACGAGGACCTGCGCGTCCGGGTCGCCCATCAGCCGGCGCTGCAGGTCGGCCAGGATGCCGTTGCCGGTGAGGCCGGCCCGCGTCCGCTCCTCGAAGGGCTTGAGGCTGGCGAAGACCACGCCGGTATTGGGCGCGTTGGTGAAGGTCGCGCCGTCGAAGCCGACGAAGGCGACGGCGCTCTCGACCCCGGGCGTCGCCAGGATCGCCTCCGAGGCGCGGCGCACCACCGCATCCGTCCGGCTGAGGCTGGCGCCCGGGGGGAGTTGGAAGGCGGCGATGAAGTAGCCGCGGTCGAGCGGCGGGATCAGCCCGGTCGGCGTCGTCAGCACGCCATGGCCCGTCAGCCCCAGCAGCCCGGCATAGACCAGGAGCAGCAGCACCGGCAGCCGCACCAGCCGCCGCGTCAGCCCGCCATAGCCGAGCGAGAGCCGGTCGAACACCCAGTTGAAGCCGCGGAAGAACAGCCCGACCGGCAGCAGCCAGCGCGAGCGCGGCCCGTGGCCGTGCGGCTTCAGCAGCAGCGCCGCCAGCGCCGGCGAGAGCGTCAGCGAGACCAGCGCCGAGAGCAGCGTGGCGACCGAGATCGTCGCCGCGAACTGCTTGTAGAAGGCGCCGGCGATGCCGGTGATGAAGGCGGTCGGCAGGAAGACCGCGACCAGCACCAGGGCGATGGCGATGAGGGCGAAGCCCACCTCGTCCATCGTCAGCCGCGCCGCCTCGAGCGGCGACAGGCCCTCGGCCATGTGCCGCTCGGCATTCTCGACGACGACGATGGCGTCGTCGACGACGATGCCGATGGCGAGGATCAGGCCGAACATGGTGAGCGAGTTCAGCGTGAAGCCGAGCGCGAGCAGCACGCCGAAGGTGCCGATGATGGAGACCGGAATGGCGATCAGCGGGATCACCGCCGCCCGCCAGTTCTGCAGGAAGAGGATCACCACCAGCACCACCAGCGCCACGGCCTCGGCGAAGGTGTGCAGCACCGCCTCCATGCTCTGGGCGATGAAGCGCGTCGGGTCGTAGACCACGCTGTAGCCGATGCCGGTGGGGAAGGTCGGCGCCGCCTCCTCCATCGTCGCCCGCACGGCGGCCGCGGTCTGCAGGGCGTTGCTGCCGGGGCGCTGGAAGATGACGATGGCGGTCGCCACCTGGTTATTCAACAGCGCGTTGATGGTGTAGTCGGCCGCGCCGATCTCGGTGCGCGCCACGTCGCGCAGCCGCACCGGGGCGCCGCCCGCGCCGGTTGCCACCACCTGCTCGTCGAATTGCTCGGGCGAGACGAGGCGGCCCTGCGCCTGCACGCTCACCTCGAAGGCGCCGGCCTCCGCGGCGCGCGGCGCCTGGCCGATGGCGCCGGCGGCGACCTGTGCATTGGCCCGCTGCAGCGCCTGGACCACGTCGCCGGGGGAGAGGCCGCGGGCAGCGGTGCGGTCCGGGTCGAGCCAGACGCGCATCGCATAGTCACGGGCGCCGAAGACCTGGGCGTCGCCGACGCCGTCCAGCCGCGTCAGCCGGTCCTTGATGGCGAGGGTTGCGTAGTTGGAGACGTAGTCCGGGCTCCGGCTGCCGTCCGGCGAGGTCAGGTGCACGACCATCAGCAGGTCGGGCGAGGCCTTCTTCACCGTGATGCCGAGGCGCCGCACCTCCTCGGGCAGGCGCGGCTCGGCGATGGCGACGCGGTTCTGCACCAGCACCTGGGCCTGGTCGACATCGACGCCCTGGCGGAAGACGACGCTGACGGTCACCCGCCCGTCGCCGGTCGACTGGGAGGAGAGGTAGAGCATGCCGTCCACCCCGTTCACCTCCTGCTCGATCGGCCCAGCGACGGTGCCGGCGATGGTTTCGGCGGAGGCGCCGGGATAGAGCGCCGTCACCTGCACGGTGGGCGGCGCGATCTCGGGGTATTCGGCGATGGGCAGGCGCAGCGCGGCCAGCGCGCCGATGAGGGTGATGGCGATCGACAGCACCGCGGCGAAGACCGGGCGGTCAATGAAGAAGCGGGCGAGGCGCACGGCACGGAGCCTTTCAGGGTGCGGTTTGGCCGCGATGGCCCTGGGGGGAAGCACCCAGGGCGTCAATCGCAGGCCTGGCAAAAGCGGGGTCTTCACCGGGCCGGCGAGGGTCTGCCCGGTGAGGGATCAGCGGGCGGCGAGCGGGCTCGGGCCGATGCGGCCCTGCTCGATGGCGACCTTGGAGCCCGGCCGGGCACGGTGCAGGCCGCCGATGATCACCTGGTCCTCCGCTGCGAGGCCGCTGCGGACGACGCGGAGCCCGTCGACCAGCGGGCCGAGCTGCACGGTGCGCGGCGCGACCGTGCCGTCCGGCGCCACGGTCATCAGCATGCGGCCCGACTGGTCGGCGGTGACGGCGGCATCCGGCACCATGAGCGCCGGCGTCTCCCCGGCCTGCAGCCGAAGGCGGGCGAAGCTGCCCGGCGTCAGGAACAGGTCCGGGTTCGGCACCACGGCGCGGCCGCGGATGGTGCCGCTGCGGGCGTCGAAGGTGCTGTCGACGAAGTCGAGCCGGCCCTCATGGCCGTAATCGGCTTCGTCCAGCAGGCGCAGGTGGACGGTGGCGCCGCCCTGCCGCAGCCCGCCCCCCGCCGCCCGGGCGAAGCGGAGGTACTGCGCCTCGCTCGCATCGAAGGTGGCATAAACCGGGTCGAGCGCGAGCAGGGTCGTCATCAGCGTGGTGCCTTGCTGCACCAGGTTGCCGGCATCGACGCGGCGGTCGCTGACCCGGCCGGGGCGGGGGGCGCGGATCTCGGTCCATTCCAGCTCGAGCTCCGCCTGGCGCAGGGCGGCGCGGGCGGCGGCGATGCCGGCCTGGGCCTCGCGCAGCGAGCTCCGCCGGGTGTCCATCTCGGATTCCGGCGCGAAGCGCTGCTGCACCAGCGGTGTGTAGCGCTGCACCTGCTGCTCGGCGAGGGTCAGGCGCGCCTCGTTGCGGGCCAGCTCGGCGCGGGCGGTCTCGACGGCGATCTGGAAGGGTCGCTGGTCGATGGTGAAGAGCAGGTCGCCGGTGCGCACCAGGGCGCCGTCGCGGAAATGCACCTCGGCCACTTGGCCGGAGACGCGGGGGCGGATCTCGACCCGGGCGGAGGGCTCGATGCGGGCCGTGTGCTCGTCCCATTCCATGACCTGGCGGGCGAGGGGGGTGGCGACGACGACGCTCGGGGTCGGCGGCCCGCCCTGGGCGAGGCCGGGGGCGGGCAGGGTGGTGCCGGCGAGCAGGGCGAGGGTGGTCGGGGCGGGAAGGGTCCGGGCCAACCAGCCGAACCAAGGGTTCACGGCCTTTGTTTCAGCGGGGGCCTTGCGGGGATCGGGGAGCATCGCTTATCTCCGGGGCCGGATGTTACCGACCGGTTCGTCCCATATAGTAAGTGACCGGTCAGTCTCATCAAGAGGTAATTTTGCGGTGCCGCATGGTTCCGGCATCGCGGGAACGGGAGTGATCATGTCCAGCGTGACCGCCGACAAGCCCAAGGCTGCCCAGCGCATCCAGAGCGCGGCCAAGGACCTGTTCCACCGTCAGGGTATCCGCGCCACCGGGATCGAGGAGGTCTGCCGCGTCGCCGAGGCGACGAAGATGAGCCTCTACCGCAGCTACCCGAGCAAGGATGCGCTCGTCGCCGCCATCCTCGAGGAGGATGCGGCGGCCTATGAAGCCTGGTTCGCCGAGGCGACGGGCCGGGCCGAAAGCCCGTCCGAGAAGTTGTGCGCAGTGATCCTCGCCGTCGCCGACAAGCTGGAGCGCCCGGAGTATTGCGGCTGCCCGCTGCTGCTGGCGCAGGCCGAGTTCCGCGATCCGGACCATCCGACGCACCAGTTCGTTGCCGTCCACAAGACCCGCATGCGCCAGCAGCTTGCGGGCCTGGCGAGGGAGGCGGGAGCCGAGGATCCGACGCTGCTCGGCGATACGCTGGCCATGCTGGTCGATGGTGCCTGGTCGAGCCTGCCCTACATGGGCAGCGCGCAGGCCGCCTCCGTGCTGCGGCGGAGCGCCGCGATGATCCTCGAGCAGACGCTGAGCGGCAAGGGCCGCTGAGGCTGCGCGTCCGGACGATGCCGCCCGGTCGCGTCCCGCGCAGGCTCCGCGCACAGACGCCCGTTTCGTGCCCGCCGTTGTCATCCGTTTACTTGCCGTATCCGGCTTGCCCATGAGGCATCGCCGATAGCGCGAACTTGCGTGCCGCCGCTCAACAACGTCGACGCGGCGCAACGTCCCCAAGATTGACCGAGCCGGCAATCGGCTTGGCTTGCGCTTCACGTCGGCGCGAGACCGCTCCCTTTGCCAAGGTGGAGGCTGGCTGCCTGAGAATTCGGGCTTGCAAGCCGGCAGCGCCGGGCGCGAAGATTTTCAGCCGAGAAAATAAATTTCAGGTCTGCCATGGTCCTGAACGGAGGAGATGATTCGAGGGAGCCAGTTGCCGAGGCGACGCTTGCGGCGCGCGCGGCCTGGCTCTACCACGCCGGCGGCCTGACCCAAGCCGAAGTCGGCGCGCGCCTCGGCATCGCGCCGGCCAAGGCGCATCGCCTCATCGCCCGCGCGGCCCGCGACGGCCTGGTCCGCGTCTATGTGGAAGGTCCGCATGCCGGCTGCCTCGACCTCGAGCGCCGGCTCGCCGACCGCTTCGGCCTGACGATCGCGCAGGTCGTCCCCGATCTGGGTGAGGACGGCCTCCCGCTCGCCGCCCTCGGCCCGGCCGGTGCCTCCTTCCTCCTCGATGTCTTCGAGCGGGGCACGCATACGCTGATCGGCGTCGGCCATGGGCGCACGCTCTCGGCGGTGGTGGAGCGCCTGCCGCGCCTCGCCGCGCCGAGGCCGGTGCGCCTCGTCTCCATCCTGGGCGGCGTGCCGCGATGCAGCGGCATCGGGCCCTTCGACGTCATCCACCGCCTAGTCGAGAAGACCCAGGCGGAGGCCTGGCTCCTGCCGGCGCCCTTCTATGCCGATGACGCCGCGTCCCGCGCCGTCCTGGCGGCGCAGCGCCCGATCGCCGAGACCCTCGCCGTGGCGCAGGAGGCGACGCTCTTCGTCTTCGGCGTGGGCGATGCCCGGAGCGGCGGCTTCCTGCACCGGTCGGGCATCATCTCATCGGCCGATATCGAGACGCTCCGCCGCGCCGGTGCGGTGGCGGAGGCGCTGGGGCGCTTCCTCGACGCGCGCGGGCGACCGGTGGACACGCCGCTGCACGACCGCGTGCTGGCGCTCGAGCCCGCTGCCCTGGCAGGGCGCGAGGCGGTGGCGATCGCGGGTGGCCCGGGCAAGGCCGAGGCGATCCAGGCCGTGCTGGCGGGCGGGTTCGTCAGCGGCCTCATCACCGACGAGCTGACGGCGCGCCAGTTGCTCGAGAAGCCGCTGCGCCAAGGCGCGTCCAGGCCGGCTCGCCCGGAGAACTGCACCATAGGCCGAGGGAGGAACAAGCAATGACCGAGAAGGCACGGGACTATTGCGAGGCGCTGGTACAGGGCCGCCTGGGCCGGCGCGAATTCGGCCGGCGCATGGCCGCGCTCGGCATCGGCGCGGGCGCCGCGGGCGCGATGCTCAACGCCGCCTCCACGCAGGCGCTGGCGCAGGGCTTCGACTGGGGCCGGCATCGCGGCCGTTCCATCAAGTTGCTGCTGAACAAGCATCCCTATACCGACGCGATGGTGGCGAACCTCGACAGCTTCAAGCAGCTGACGGGCATGAACGTCGCCTACGACGTCTTCCCCGAGGATGTGTATTTCGACCGGGTCACCGCCACGCTCTCGGGCCGCTCGGCCGAATACGACGCCTTCATGACCGGCGCCTACCAGACTTGGCAGTACGGCCCGGCCGGCTGGCTGGTGGACCTGAACGAGTACATCCGCGACGCCGGCAAGACCGCGCCGAACTACAATTGGGACGACGTGCTGCCGAACCTCCGCGCCTCCACCGCCTGGTCCGGCCAGCCGGGGGCGGAGCTCGGCGGGCCGGGCTCGAAGCAATGGGCGATCCCCTGGGGCTTCGAGCTGAACAGCCTCGCCTACAACCGCCGCATCCTGGAGCGCATGGGCGTCGGCGTGCCGAAGAGCCTGCCGGAGCTGGTCGAGGCCTCGGCCAAGGTCAGCCGCGACGGCGGCGGGCAGCTCTACGGCGTCGGCGTGCGCGGCAGCCGCTCCTGGGCGACGATCCACCCGGGCTTCCTCTCGGGCTATGCGAATTACGGCCAGCGCGACTTCACGGTGGAGGGCGGCAAGCTGCGCCCCGCCATGGCGACGCCGCAGTCGAAGGAGTTCCACCGCCTCTGGGTGAGGATGATCCAGGAGGGCGGGCCGAAGAACTGGGCGACCTACACCTGGTACCAGGTCGGCACCGACCTCGGCGCCGGGGCCTCGGCCATGATCTTCGACGCCGACATCCTCGGCTACTTCATGAATGGCGGCGACAACCGGGAGCGCGGCAACATCGCCTATGCCGCCTTCAAGCCGAACCCGGCGGCGCAGGCGCCGACGCCGAATGTCTGGATCTGGTCGCTGGCCATGTCCTCCTTCTCGCGGCAGAAGGACGCGGCCTGGGCCTTCATGCAATGGGCCTCGGGCACGGAGCACGGGCTGTTCGGCGCCCGCAAGATGGACTTCGTCAACCCGGTGCGCGCGAGCGTCTGGAAAGACGAGGAGTTCCGCGCGCGCATCGCCAAGTCCTATCCCGGCTACCTCGACCAGTACGACGCCTCGGCACCCGGCTCGAAGATCTACTTCACGCCGCAGCCGCTCTTCTTCAACCTGACGACGGAATGGGCGGCCTCGCTGCAGCGGATGGTGGCGAAGGAGGTGCCGGTGGACGAGGGCCTCGACCGCCTGGCCGAGAGCGTGACCCGCCAGCTCCGCCAGGCCGGCCTAGGCTGAGGCGGCGCGGGGCGCGGTGTTTGCCGCGCCCTGCCGAAAGGGCAGCATGAGCCAGTCTGCACCCACCTTACCCCTGCCGGCCGCCGCGACCCGCCGCCGCACTCGGCGCGCCGGCGCCTGGCTGCCCTACCTGCTGAGCCTGCCGGCGCTGCTGGTCTGCGTCGGCATCCTGGTGCCCTTCTTCACCGCGCTCTGGTACAGCCTGCAGCGCTACAACCTAGCGATGCCCTTCACCCGGGGCTTCATCGGGGTGGAGCACTACACCGACTTCCTGAGCGACCCGGCCTTCTGGAACACGCTGCGCGTCTCGGCGGTGTTCACCCTGGCGACGGTGGGCGTCGAGCTGCTGCTCGGCCTCGCCATCGCGCTGCTGCTCTGGCGCCGCAGCCGGGTGAACGACGCCGCGGCGGTGGTGCTGCTGCTGCCGCTGATGACGGCGCCGGCGCTCGCCTCCCTCATGTGGAAGCTGATGACCAACCCGAGCTTCGGCGTGCTGGCCTGGGGCGCGGCGCAGCTCGGCGCGGGCGACTTCCGTTGGGCCTCCGCCCCGTCGAGCGCGATGTTCACCGTCGTCCTCGTCGATGTCTGGGTCTACACGCCCTTCATGGTGATCCTGCTGCTGGCGGGGTTGCGCTCCCTGCCGCCGCAGCCCTTCGAGGCGGCGCGGCTGGATGGCGTGCCGGCGCATTTCGTGCTGCTGCGCATCACCCTGCCGATGCTGGCGCCCTTCCTGCTGACGGCGACGCTGTTCCGCACGCTCGACTCGATCCAGCAATTTGACATCGTCTACGCCATGACCCAGGGCGGGCCGGGGGATGCGCTGATGGTCTTCCAGGTGCAGGCCTATCTGGAGTTCTTCCAGTACACCAATGTTGGCCGCTCCGCGGCGCTGCTGGTCGTGCTCTGGGCCGTGACATATGCCCTCTCGCGCCTCTTCATCCGCCACTGGATGCGGCTGCGGCAGGGAGGGCGGGCGCATGGCTGACCTCCTGCTGCGGGTCCTGCGCGGCCTTGCGCTCGCGCTGGTGCTGGTCTTCTTCCTGTTCCCGATCGTCTGGATCCTGCTGATGTCCTTCCAGACGAACGAGACCATCCTGCGCCTGCCACCGAGCCTCGCCTTCGAGCCCTCGCTGGCGAACTACAAGGCCCTGCTGACGGGTACGATGGAGACGGCATCGGGCACCCTGCAGGTGACCTTCCTGCGCAACCTCGGCAACTCCGTGCTGCTGGCCAGCCTCTCGGTCGGGCTGTCGCTGCTGCTCGGCGTGCCGGCGGCCTATGCCTTCGCGCGCTTCCGCTTCCGGCTGGGCGAGGACATCGCCTTCACCCTGCTCTCCTTCCGCTTCGCCCCACCGCTGCTGGTGCTGCTGCCGCTCTCGCTCTACTTCAACCAGCTCGGCCTGGCAGACACCTATGCCGGGCTGGTCTGGGTCTACCAGCTCATCTGCCTGCCGCTCGTCCTCTGGATCGTCCGCTCGCATTTCGAGGAGGCGGGGGCGGAGGTGGAGAATGCCTACCGGCTGGACGGCCATTCCTGGTGGGCGGGCTTCCGCAAGATCGCTATCCCGCTCGCCATGCCGGGCATCGCGGCCGCCGGCCTGCTCGCCTTCATCTTCGCCTGGAACAACTTCGTCTTCGCGCTCATCCTGGCCTCGGCCGACAAGCAGCCGGTGACGGTCGGCGCGCTCGCCTTCGTCACCGCCTCCGGCATCCAGTACGGGCAGATCGCGGCGGCGATCGTGCTCTCCATCCTGCCCACCCTCGCGCTCGCCCTCTATGCGCAGCGCTGGCTGGTCGAGGGGCTGAGCCTCGGGGCGGTGAAGGGATGAGCGGCGCGGAGGGGCTTCTGATCCGCGGCCTCACGGCGGCCTTCGGCAAGCAGGAGGTGCTGCGCGGCGTCGATCTCGCGGTGGCGCCGGGCGAGACGGTGGTGCTCTTCGGCCCCTCGGGCGCGGGCAAGACGGTGCTGCTGCGTGCCGTCGCGGGCCTCGAGCGCGCCGGGGGCGAGGTCTGGGTCGCCGGCCGCGAGGTGGCCGGCCTGCCGCCGGAGGCGCGCGGACTTGGCATGGCCTTCCAGAATTTCGCGCTCTACCCGCACCTGCCGGCGCGGGAGAACATCGCCAGCCCGCTGCGCGCCCGCCGCTTGCCGGAGGCCGAGATCACCCGCCGGGTCGGCGCCGTCGCTGCGCTGCTGCGGATCGGCCATGTGCTGGACCACGCGCCACGGGAGCTCTCGAACGGCCAGAAGCAGCGCACCGCGCTGGCCCGGGCGCTGGCGGCCGAGCCGCGCGCCCTGCTGCTCGACGACCCGCTCCGCAACGTCGACGCCAAGCTGCGTTACGAGATGCGGCTGGAATTGCCGCGGCTGCTCGCCCGCTCCGGCGCAGCGGCGATCTACGTGACGCAGGACTACCGAGAGGCAATGGCGCTCGGCCACCGGGTCGCCGTGCTGCTCGACGGCCGCATCGCCCAGGACGCGGCGCCGGACGAGGTCTACGACCGACCGGCGACGGTCGAGGTCGCACGCCTTTTCGGCGATCCGCCGATCAACCTGTTGCCCGCCGAGTCGATGCCGGGCGGGAGGCTGCGCGCCGCCGGGCTCGAGCTGCCGCTGCCCGACGATCTCGGCGCGCTGCCGCCGGATGCGCAGCTCGGCCTGCGGCCGGAGCATCTCTCGCTGCTGCCTAGCTCCACGCCCGGCGCGGCGCCGGTGAGCGTCGTCGCCGTGACCCCGCTGCATGAGCGCCAGGTGGTGCTGCTGCGCGCCGCCTCGGGCGAGGAGCTGGTGGCGAGCCTGCCCGGCGCCGCGCCCCCGGTCGGTGCCGCCGTCTGGGCCGCGGCCGAGCGGGGCCATGCGCTGCTCTTCTCCGGCGGCCGGCGCATCGCCCATGGCGCACGGCGGGAGGTGGCCGTCGCATGAGCCTCGAGCTCCGGGCCGTCTCCAAGACCTATCCGGGCCGGCGCGGCGGCGCGCCGGTGCAGGCGGTGCGCGACCTCGACCTTGCGGTGCAGCCGGGCGAGATCGTGGCACTTCTCGGCTCCTCCGGCTGCGGCAAGACCTCGACGCTCCGCATGGTCGCGGGCTTCGAGGCCGTCAGCGCCGGCGGCATCACCCTCGCGGGCAAGCAGATCGAGGCGCTGCCGCCCGCGCGCCGCGGCGTCGCCATGGCCTTCGAGGGCTACGCGCTCTACCCGCCGCTGACGGTGCGGGAGAACATCGCCTTCGGCCTCGGCGGACGGGGCGGGGAGGCGGGGCGGCGGCGGGTCGCCGAGGTGGCGGAGCTGCTCGGCATCGCGCCGCTGATGGACCGCAAGCCCGCAGCGCTCTCGGGCGGCGAGCAGCAGCGCGCCGGCCTCGCCCGCGCCCTCGTGCGCGACGCGCACCTGCACTTGCTGGACGAGCCGATGGGCCAGCTGGAGCCGCAGCTCCGCGCGGTGCTGCGCGGCCGGGTGAAGGCGCTGATCAAGGAGCGCGGCCTGACCGCCGTGCTGGTGACGCACGACCAGGCGGAGGCGCATGCGATGGCCGACCGCATCGCGGTGATGGAGGCGGGCGAGCTGCAGCAATTCGGCCCTGCCGCCGCGCTGCGCGACGCGCCGGCCAACCTCTTCGTCGCCACCTTCTTCGGCGAGCCGCCGATGAACGCCATCCCCGCCATCGCCGGGCCGGGCGGTCTCCGGCTGCGCGGCGCGGATGGCGAGGTCGCGCCGGATTGGTGCCTCGACCTGCCTGCCCCGGTGACGGAGGGCGAGGTCGTGCTGGGCGTGCGGCCGGGACGGCTGTGGTTGGGCGAGGGACCGTGGCGCGGCACCGTCGTCTCCAACCAGTGGCTCGGCGACCAGGCGCATGTGGCGCTGGAGGTCTGCGGCAGGCTGCTCGTCGCCGTCTCCCTCGCCCGCGTGCCGGCGCGGATCGGGGAGGGGATCGCGCTGGGGCTCGACCCGGCGGAGGCGCATCTCTTCGAGGCCGGCTCGGGCCGCGCCCTCGCGCATGGGGGGCGGCGGGTATGAGCGGCGCGGTCCTGCTCGCCCTCGATTCCGGCACCTCGGTCTGCAAGGCGGTCGCCTTCGACCGGGAGGGCCGGGTGGTGGCCACGGCCAGCCGGCGCAACGCCTATGAATGCCTGCCCGGCGGCGGGGCGGAGCAGGACATGGCCCGCACCTGGGAGGATGCCGCCGCGGTGCTGGCCGAGCTCGCCGCGCGGCTGGAGGGGCGGGAGGTGCTGGTCCTCGCCGTCACGGGCCAGGGCGACGGCACCTGGCTGGTGGACGCGGCGGGCGAGCCTGTCGGGCCGGCGCTGCTCTGGCTGGACGGCCGTGCGGGGGCGATCGTCGATGCGTTGCGCGGGACGCCGGCGGCGCTTGCGGCCTTCGCCCATACCGGCACGGGCCTCGCGGCCTGCCAGCAATCGGCGCAGCTCCTCTGGCTGGCGCAGCGGCGGCCGGAGGCGCTGCGGCGCGCCGCCTCGGCGATGCATTGCAAGGACTGGCTTTTCCTGAAGCTCACAGGCGTCGCCGCGACCGATCCTTCCGAGGCCTGCTTCACCTTCGGCGCCTGGCGCGACCGCGCTTATCGGGCGGAGGTGGCCGAGGCGCTCGGCCTCCGCGACCTCGCGCGCCTGCTGCCGCCGATCCTCGACGGCACGCGGGAGACGCGGCCCCTCGCGCCCGAGGCGGCGCGGCGGGTCGGGCTGCCGGCCGGGCTGCCCGTCGTGCCCGGCTATGTGGACGTGGTCTGCTCCGCGCTCGGCGGCGGGCTCTACGGCGTGGGGGAGGCGGGCGTCTCGCTGCTCGGCAGCACGGGGATGCATCTGCGGCTGGCGGCGGGGCCGGAGGCCGTCAAGCCCTGCGCGGCGGACATGACCGGCTACTGCATGGCCTTCCCGGTCCCCGGGCACACGCTGCAGGCGCAGTCGAACATGGCGGCGACGCTCAACATCGACTGGCTGCTCGGCATCGCGGCGGAAGCGGCGTCGCTCGGCGGGGCGTCGCCGGACCGCGCAGCGCTGCTGGCGGCGCTCGACCGCGCAGCGGCAGGGGCGCGGCCGGGCGGGACCTTGTTCCATCCCTTCATCTCGACGGCCGGCGAGCGCGGACCCTTCACCGACCCGCATGCCCGCGCCGCCTTCCTCGGCCTCGACACCAGCGTCGGCCTCAGCGGGCTGATGCGCGGCGTCTACGAGGGCCTCGGCTTCGCAGCGCGCGACTGCTACCTCGCCGCCGGCGGCGTGCCGGCCGAGGTGCGGGTGGCGGGCGGCGCCGCGCGCTCCGCCACCATGCGCGCCGTGCTCGCCGCCTGCCTCGACCGGCCGGTGCGGGTGGTGGCGCAGCCCGAGGCGGGGGCGGCGGGTACGGCGATGATCGCCGCGGTCCATCTCGGCCTCTTCCCCGACATGGCGGCCTGCGCCCGCGCCTGGATCGCGCCGCTGCTGAGCGAGGCGGAGCCGCCCGACCCGGCGCTTGCCGCCCGCTACGCCGCGCTCTTTCCGCTCTACCGCGAGGGCTGCTCGGCGCTGCGCGGCTGGTGGCGCGACCTGCATAACGTCCGGGAGGAGGCGGATGGCCATGCCGCCTGAGGTCGCCATCATCGGCGACAATTTCATGCTGCCCGAACGCTTCGAGGCGGCGATCCGCGCTGCCTGCGGCGAGGAGGCCGTGCGGCTGCGCAGCCTCCGCCTGCCTTGGCCGGACGAGCCGATGGAGCATGGCTACGCCACCGCCGGCCTTGAGGGGCTGAAGGAGTACCAGGGCGACCCGGACAGGATTGTCGAGTTCGTGGGCGGTGCGGAGGTGCTGGTCACCCAGCTCGCCCCCGTCTCGGCCGGCATGCTGGCGCGGCTGCCGGCGCTCCGCCTCATCGCCGTCTCACGTGGCGGCCCGGTCAACATCGACATGGCGGCGGCGCGGGCACGCGGGGTGCGGGTGGTGAACACGCCGGGTCGCAATGCCTCAGCCGTCGCCGAGTTCACCATCGGCGCCATCCTCGCCGAGACGCGCCTGATCCGCGCGGGGCACGAGGCGCTCAGGGCCGGCGAGTGGCGCGGCGACCTCTACCGCGCCGACCGCACGGGGCGCGAGCTGTCCGAGATGACGGTCGGCATCATCGGCTACGGCCAGGTCGGCACACGGGTGGTGCGGCTGCTCAAGGCCTTCGGCTGCCGCGTCCTGGTGGCCGATCCCTACGTCCAGCTTTCCGCCGCGGACCGCGAGGACGGGGTGGAGCAGGTCGCCCTCGACCGGCTGCTCGCGCAAGCCGACATCGTCAGCCTGCACCCGCGCGTGACGCCCGAGACCACGCATATGATTGACCGCGACGCACTGGCCCGGATGCGCCCGGGCGCGGTGCTGGTGAACACCGCGCGCGGCCCGCTGGTGGATTACGACGCGCTGTACGAGGCGCTCGCCGCCGGCCATCTCGGCGGCGCCATGCTGGAGACCTTCGCGGTGGAGCCGGTGCCGCCGGACTGGCCGCTGCTCCGCCTGCCGAACGTGACGCTGACGCCGCACATCGCCGGCGCCTCCGTCAAGACCGTCACCATCGCGGCCGAGGCCGCCGCCGAGGAGGTGCGCCGCCACCTGCTCGGCCTGCCGCCGCTGAACCCGTGCTGAGGAGGAGCACCGCATGAGCATGACCGAGATGGAGGCCCGCGAGAGCGTGGTGGGAGCCTGCCGGCGCATGAATGCGCTCGGCATCAACCAGGGAACCTCGGGCAATGTCAGCGTCCGCATCGGCGACCGGATGCTGATCTCGCCCTCCGCCACGCCCTATGAGGCGATGACGCCGGAGATGGTCGCCTCCATCCCGCTCGAGGGCGACCCGGAGGCCTGGGAAGGGCCGCTCAAGCCCTCGACCGAGTGGCGCTTCCATCACGGCATCATGCTCGGCCGGCCGGATGCGCATGCGGTCGTGCACGCGCACCCGACCTATTGCACGGCGCTCGCCATCACCCGGCGCGGGATCCCCGCCTGCCACTACATGATCGCCGCCTTCGGCGGGAACGACGTGCGCTGCTCCCCCTACGCCACCTTCGGCACGGCCGAGCTCGCGCAGCATGTGCTGGCCGCGCTCGAGGGGCGCAACGCCTGCCTGATGGCGAACCACGGCATCACCGTCTGCGCGCCGAGCATGGACAAGGCCATCTGGCTCGCCGTCGAGCTCGAGACCATCGCGCGGCAATACTGGCTGAGCCTGCAGGTCGGCGGCCCGGTGATGCTGACCGACGCCGAGATCGCCGAGACGCACAGGAGCTTCGCCACCTATGGCCTGCAGGAGCGGCCGCGCCAGGCCGCCGCCGAGTGAGCGCGGCGCCGGCCCGCCGCGGGGAGGGCGAGCCCTACGACCTGCTGGTCGTCGGCGGCGGCGCCAACGGCGCCGGCATCGCCCGCGACGCGGCGGGGCGCGGCCTCTCCGTCCTGCTCTGCGAAAAGAACGACCTGGCGCAGGGCACCTCCTCGCGCTCGGGCAAGCTGATCCATGGCGGGCTGCGCTACCTCGAATACTACGAGTTCCGCCTGGTGCGGGAGGCGCTGATCGAGCGCGAGGTGCTGCTGCGCGCCGCGCCGCATATCGTCTGGCCGCTGCGCTTCGTGCTGCCGCACAGCCCGGAGCAGCGTCCGGCCTGGCTGGTCCGCCTCGGCCTCTTCCTCTACGACCATCTGGGCGGGCGGGAGACGCTGCCGGGCACCCGCAAGCTGGACCTGCGGCAGGCGCCGGAGGGCGCGCCGATCCGTCCCGAGTATCCGCTCGCCTTCGAGTACTCCGATTGCTGGGTGGAGGATTCGCGCCTCGTCGTGCTGAACGCGCTCGATGCCGAGGCGCGCGGCGCCGAAATCCTGGTGCGCACCGCCGCCCGCCAGGCCCGCCGCACCGAGGATGGGCTGTGGGAGGTCACCCTGGCCCCGGACGGGGGCGCCGAGCGCCGGGTGCGTGCCCGCGTCCTCGTCAATGCCGCCGGCCCTTGGGTGGAGGCGGTGCTGCGCGGCGTGGTCGGCAGCAATGCCGCGGCGCGGGTGCGGATGGTGAAGGGCAGCCACCTGGTGATCCGCCGCTTCTGGCAGGGGCCGCACGCCTACCTGCTGCAGAACATCGACCGCCGCGTGATCTTCGTCGTGCCCTATGCCGGCGACCTCGCCCTGATCGGCACCACCGACACCCCCTATGAGGGCGACCCGGGCAAGGTCGCGATCGACGAGGCCGAGCGCGACTACCTGCTGGCCGCGGTGAACCGCTACCTCCGCGCCGAGCTCGGGCCCGGCGACATCCTGCACAGCTTCTCGGGCGTGCGGCCGCTCTACGACAACGACAGCGGCAGGAATGCCTCCGCCGTGACCCGCGACTACGTCTTCGACGTGGAGGCGCCGCGGGGCGCGGCGCCGCTGCTCTCGGTCTTCGGCGGGAAGATCACCACCTACCGCAAGCTGGCCGAGCATGCCCTCGCCAAGCTCGCGCCGCACCTGCCGCGGCGGCCGGGGCCGGACTGGACGGCGCGGGCGTCGCTGCCCGGCGGCGACCTGCCCGGCGGCGATTTCGACGCCTTCCTCGCCGCGCTCCGGCGCGGGCATCCCTGGCTGCCGCCGGACGTCGCGCACCACTACGCCCGCAGCTACGGCACCCGCGCGGCGGCGCTGCTGGAGGGCGCGCGCGATCGCGGCGATCTCGGCCGCCATTTCGGCGCGGCGCTCTACGAGCGGGAGGCGGACTTCCTCCGCCGCACCGAATGGGCCCGCACCGGCGAGGACGTGCTGGAGCGCCGCACCCGCCACGGCCTGCATATGAGCCCAGCCGAGCGCGCCGCCTTCGCCGACTGGATGACCGGGGCGCCGGTCGCATGAGCACCGATCCTGGCCTCGCGGACCTCCTCGCCGTCTCCGCCGCGCTCGGGCGCGACCCCGCGCAGGTGCAGGGACCGGGCGGCAATGTCTCGCTGAAGCGCGATGGCCTGCTTTGGGTGAAGGCCTCCGGCACCTGGCTTGCCGAGGCGGAGCGGCGGCCGATCCTGGTGCCGGTGCGCCTCGATGCGCTGCGCGAGGCCATCGCCGCGCCGGGCGATGCCGCCGAGCGCGCCGAGGACTTCGTCGACCAGGCCGCGAATGCCGCCGGCCTCCGCCCCTCCATCGAGACCACCTTCCATGCCGCCCTGCCGCATCCGGTGGTGCTGCACACCCACTGCGTCGAGACCATCGCCTGGGCGGCGCGCGCGGATGCCGAGGCTGCCCTGGCGGAGCGGCTGCGGGGGCTGCGCTGGATCTTCGCGCCCTATGTGCGCCCCGGCCTGCCGCTGACCCGGCTGATGCTGGCGCGCGGCGCGGGCGAGGCCGATGTCGTCGTCCTCGGCAACCACGGCCTGGTCGCTGGCGGCGCGACCGCGGCGGAGGCGGCGGCGCGGCTGGCCGAGGTGGCGCGCCGCCTGCGCCGCCCGCCCCGTCCCGCCCCGCCGCCCGACCTGCCCGCGCTGGGGCGCCTGGCCGCGGGCAGCGCCTACGAGCCGGCCGAGGAGGCGCATGCGGTGGCGACCGACCCGCAGCGCCTCGCCGTCGCGCGCCGCGGCTCGCTCTATCCGGACCACGTGGTGTTCCTCGGCCCGGGCATCGCCTGCCTCGCCCCCGGCGAGGGCGCGGCGGAGCGGACGGAGCCGCTGCTGCTCGCGCCCGGCCTCGGCGCGCTGCGGCGGCGCGACGCGGTGGCCGCGGTGCCCGCGCTCGCCCGCTGCCTCGCCGATGTCACGGGGCGCCTCGCGCCGGAGGAGCCGATCCTGGCGCTGACCGCGGCGGCGGAGGCGGAGCTGCTCGGCTGGGATGCCGAGAAGCTGCGCCAGGCGGCGGCCGCGCCATGAGCGGGATCGCCCTCGGCCTCGACATCGGCACGGGCGGCGTGCGCGCGGCGCTGCTGGATGCGGCGGGCGCGGTGCTCGCCGTCGCCGCCGCGCCCTTCCCGGAGGGCCGGGCGCGGGCGCCGGAGGGCTGGTGGGCGGGCGTCGAGGCCGCGCTCGCCGCGCTCCGCGGCAGCGCCGATCTCGGCGCGGTTGCGGCCGTCGCGGTGGACGGCACCTCGGGCACCCTCGTCGCGGTGAATGCCGCGGGCGCGCCGCTCGGCGAGGGCAGCCTCTACAACGACCAGGCGCCGGAGGCGGCGGTGGAGGCCGTGCGCCGCGCGGCACCTTCGGACAGCGCGGCGCTCGGCGGCAGCTCGCCGCTCGCCCGCGCGCTGGCGATGCGGGAGAGACCCGGCCTCGCGCGGCTGCTGCACCAGGCGGACTGGATCGCGGGGCGGCTGCGCGGCGCCTTCGACGCCACGGACGAGAACAACGCGCTGAAGACCGGCTACGACCCGGTGGCGCGGCGCTGGCCGGGCTGGATCGGGCGCACGGGGCTCGACCCGGCCCTGCTGCCGCCGCGCGTCGCGGAGCCGGGCGCGGCGTTCGGGCCGATCGATGCGGCGATGGCGGCCCGGCTCGGCCTGCCGCGCAATGCCCTGGTCGCGGCCGGCACGACGGATGGCTGCGCCGCCTTCCTGGCGACCGGCGCGACGGAGCCGGGGGAGGCCGTCACCTCGCTCGGCTCAACCCTCGTGCTCAAACTCGCCTGCGACCGGGCGGTCTCCGACCCAGCCTCGGGCGTCTACAGCCACCGCCTCGGAGCGATGTGGCTGGCCGGCGGCGCCTCCAATACCGGCGGGGCGGCGCTGGCCCGGCATTTCGACGCGGCGGCGCTGGCCAGGCTGAGCACGCGCATCGATCCCGCCCGCGCCAGCGGGCTCGACTACTATCCGCTCCCCGCGCCGGGCGAGCGCTTCCCGGTGAGCGACCCCGGGCTCGACCCGCGCGAGGCGCCGCGGCCCGCGGACGATGCGCATTTCCTGCACGGGCTGCTGGAGGGCATCGCCCGGGTGGAGGCCGCGGGCTATGCGCGGCTTGCCGCGCTCGGGGCACCGCGGCCGCGTTCGGTCCGCACCGTCGGCGGCGGCGCCCGCAACGCGGCCTGGGGCGCCATCCGCGCGCGCCTCCTCGGCGTGCCGCTCCTGCCCGCGGCGTCCGAAGAGGCAGCGGCCGGCGCCGCGCGCCTGGCCCTCCGTGCGGCGCAGGGGGCCTGAGGGCGATGCGCCCCGTCCCCGATGCCATCGCGGCGGCGGAAGGCTATGACGGGCTGCTGCTCGACCAGTTCGGCACGCTGCATGACGGACAGCGCCCCTATGCCGGCGCGCCGGAGACGCTGGCGGCGCTGCGCGCCGCCGGCAAGCGCGTGGTGCTGCTGTCCAACTCCGGCAAGCGCGCGGCCGGCAACCGCCAGCGCCTCGCGCGGCTCGGCTTCCCGGACGCGCTGTACGACATCCTGCTGACCTCGGGCGAGGTCGGGTGGAGGCTGCTGGCCGAGGGCGCGCTGGCGGAGGCCCGCGACGCGCGGCGCTGCCTGCTGCTCTCGCGCGACGGCGACCGCTCGCCGGTCGAGGGCCTCGGCATCGAGGTCGTGCCGGAGGCGGCGAAGGCCGACCTCGTCATCATCGCGGCGAGCGAGGGCGAGCGCGTCCCGATCGAGGACTATGCCGCGCTGCTGGCGCCGGCGGCGCAGGCCGGCGTACCGGCGCTCTGCCTCAACCCCGATCGAACCATGCTCGTCGCCGGCGGGCAGGCCTTCGGCGCCGGCCGGATCGCCGAACTCTATGAGGCGCTCGGCGGACAGGTGACCTGGATCGGCAAGCCGCATCCGGCGATCTATGCCGCGGCGCTGCGCGCGCTGGGCGACCCGCCGCCGGCGCGCATCCTCGGCCTCGGCGACAGCCTAGAGCACGACATCGCCGGCGCGCGCCGCGCGGGCTGCGGTGCCGGGCTGGTCCTGACCGGCGTCGCCGCCGGCCTGCGCGGCGCAGCGCTGGAGGCGGCCTGCGCCGAGCACGGCGCGCGGCCCGACCTCGTCATGGAAGGCTTCGCGGCGGAGGCGGCCGATGCGCGCGGCTGAGCCCCGCTCAGGCGCCGCGCGCCGCGAGGATCGCCTCCGCCGCCTCGGCGAAGCCGTGGCCGCCCTCGCCATCGGTCACATAGGGCGGGAGCACCGGCATCCGCCCAGCGAAGCGGCACAGGTTGGCGACGCCGACGCCGTGGCGGAAGGCCGCGAACATCGGCCCGTCATTCGGGCTGTCGCCGAGGAAGACCGCGCGGCCGAGCGCGGCGTCGAGCTCGATGCCCAGCGCCTCGCGCGCGAAGATCCGCGCCATCGTCACCTTGTCGTAGTCGCCGAACCAGCCGTTGACGTGGATGGAGCTGACCTTGGCCGTCGCGCCCTCGGCCTCGAACAGCGCGACGATGCGCCCCACCGCCTCCTCCGGCAGCGCCGGCACGTCCTCGCAGAAGTCGATCGCCAGGTCGCTCTCGCGGTAGCCCTGGTCGGAGGCGAGGGCGGTGCCCGGCACCGCGGCGAGGATCCGCTGGCCGAGCGAGGCAAGGCGCGCGCGGTTCGCCGCCCGTGTCGCCTCATCCTGCAGGAAGCGCCGCTGCATGCGCCCGGTCGCCGGGTCATGGCGGAACCAGAAGGCGCCGTTCTCGCCGACCACGCCGGCGACGGGCCAGAGGCGCGCGATCTGGTCGCACCAGCCGCCGGGCCGGCCGGTGACCGGCACGACGAGGATGCCGGCCGCCGTCAACCGCTCGAGCGCCGCATAGGCTGCCGCCGGCAGGCGGCCGTGCAGCGTCAGCGTGTCGTCGATGTCGGTGAAGAGGAGGTCGATCCCGGCGCGCTCCTCGTGGGGCCACTGCGCGATCGGCCGCATGCTGCCTGCATCCATCCTGTCACCCCCTTCGCCGTGAACGGCTTGTTGCTTGACACCGCGAGCGGCGCTCCGGCAGCCTCTCGCGCAATTCCCGCAGTACAACAGGCATTTGCACGCGCGCAAGCAGCGCGGCCTCCGGAGGAAGAATAGCGTGCAGCACCGCGCCGCAGCCGAGGCTCCAACGATGCCGCCGGGGCGCGCGTCGCGCGCCCCCTTGCTCCGCCTGACGCGTGTCCTGAGCACCGAGCACCCGCTGCCCTGGATCGCGCCGCTGATCGCGGTGCTGCTGGCCTTCGGAATCTACCCGCTGGGATACAGCGTCTGGCTCAGTCTCCATCGCCAGAACATCTACACGCGCAGCCTGGAATATGTCGGCTTCGAGGGCTGGGCCGAGATGCTCGCCGACCAGCGCATGTGGGAGGCGATGGGGACGACGCTGCTCTATGTGGGCTGCTCCCTCGCGCTGCAGCTCGTGCTCGGCCTCGGCCTTGCGCTGCTGCTCGACAGCGACCGGCGCGGCTACGGCGTGCTGCGCGCGCTGGTGTCGCTGCCGCTCGTCATCCCGCCCGCGGTCGCGGGGCTGATGTTCCTGCTGATGCTGGACGGGCAGTACGGCGTGCTGGCGATCGGGCTGCAATCCGCCGGTCTGCTCGACCCGCGCACGCCGATCCTCGGCACGCCGGGCCTTGCCTTCGCGGGCCTCGTCATGGTTGATGTCTGGCAATGGGTGCCCTTCATGGTGCTCATGTTCCTCGCCGGCCTGCGCGCCCTGCCGCCCGAGCCCTTCGAGGCGGCGGCGATCGACGGCGCGAGCCCCTTCGCCGCCTTCCGCTACCTGACCCTGCCGATGCTCGGGCGCATCATCGCGCTGGCCGTGCTGATCCGCGGCATCGATCTCTTTCGCGTCTACGACTATGTCTATGTGATGACCTCGGGCGGGCCGGGGACGGATACCGAGACGCTGAGCTGGTATGCCGGCCGGCTCTTCGGCCTGGCGAATTTCCCGGGCGCCGCCGTGCTCTCGCTGCTGACCCTGCTGCTGATCAACGCCGCGGCCGCCACCTTCATGCGCCTCGCGCGGGTGCGGCTGTGAGCGGGCGGATGGCCGGCCGCTCCGCGCGCCTCGGGCTGCTGCGGGATGCGGGGGCGCTGCTCGCGGTCGGGCTGCTGCTCTTCCCGGTCTTCTGGTGGGTGCTCGCTTCCTTCAAGCCCTATTCGGCGATCTTCGCCAACCCGCCGGTCTTCTTCGACTTCACGCCGACGCTGCGGAACTATGCGGTGACGCTGCTGGGGCAGTCGCGGCTGGAGCTAGCGCCCGGCGCAACGGCGGCCGGCGCCGCCGGCGGGGCGAGCAGCTATTTCTCGCTGCCCAGCATCGCCCAGAGCATGGTGACCGCCGCCGGCTCCACCCTGCTCGCCCTGATGCTGGCGACGCCCGCCGCCTTCGCGCTCTCGCGCTTCGGCTTCAGGGCGCGGCGGGGGCTGCTGCTCTTCGTCCTCGGCCAGCGCATGCTGCCGCCGGTCGCCGTCGCCATTCCGCTCTTCTTCGTCTTCCGCGACCTTGGCCTGCGCGACACCCTGCTCGGCCTCGTGCTCGCGCACATGCTGGTCAACCTGCCGGTGGCGACGCTCCTGATGAAGAGCTTCTTCGACGACGTTCCGCTCGAGCTGGACCAGGCCGCGATGATCGACGGGGCAGGGCGGTTCGACGTTTTCCGCCGCATCGCCCTGCCGCTGGTCCGCGGCGGCCTGGCCGCGACGGCGGTGCTCTGCTTCGTCTTCTCCTGGACGGAGTTCCTGATCTCGCTCCAGCTGACCAGCGAGATCAGGACGGTTCCGGTCAAGATCTCGACCTTCGTGACCTCGACCGGCACGGAGTGGGGCTTCATCACGGCGCTCGGCACGGCCGCCTTGGTGCCGGCCTTCATCTTCATCCTGGCGACGCAGCGCCACCTGGTGCGCGGGCTGTCGCTGGGATCGATCAAGGAGTAACGGCGCGACCCGGTCGCGCAACAGGGAGGACAAGGACAATGAGCTTCAGCGAGCACGACCGAAAGACCTTCATCGCCGACGCATCCGGCGACTTCGCGGCACGCCGCATCGGCAAGCGCGAGTTCCTGCGGCGCCTGTCGCTCGCCGGCGTCGGCCTCTCCTCCTTCGCCGCCGGCTTCCTCGGCGGCCAGCGGCCCGGCAGCCTGCTGCCGGCCGTTGGCAACCCCGCCGCGGCGCAGGCCGACCAGGCGATGATCCGCTGGCTGCGCGACGTCGGCAGCAAGTTTCGTGGTCAGAAGATCCGCTACACCTCGGAGGCGACGCCGCCCACCATCGTCGCCAACCAGCTCGCCCGCGACGAGTTCACGGCAAATACCGGCATCGAGGTGGAGATCGAGATCGTCCCGCTCGAGCAGGTGCTGCAGAAGGCGACGGTGGACAGCCAGGGCAAGCTCGGCACCTACGACCTCTACTACCTCGACCAGTCCTGGACCGCGCTGTTCGCGCCCGACACGCTGGACCCGCGGGAGCTGCTGGCCAGGAAGCCGGACCTCGCCATGCCCGGCTTCGACATCGACGACTTCTCGAAGCCGCTGGTCGAGGGCATCTCGATGTTCCGCGACAAGATGATCGGGCTGCCCTTCGACATCCCGATCTTCATCATGATGTACCGCCGCGACCTGCTGGAGAAGCACAAGCTCCAGGTGCCGACGACGATGAACGAGTACCTGAACGCCGTCCGCACCATCGACCAGGCGGAGCGCGGCATCGGCATCTTCGGCACCACCGGCCAGCTCCGCTCGGGCCACTACTCGCTCAACTGCGACTGGACGGCCTGGCTCTGGTCGCAGGGCGGCTCGGTCTTCGCCAAGGACGGCACCTTCTCGGGCGGCGATGCGGAGGGCATCGCCGGGCTCGAGTACATGCTCGAGCTCGTCAAGCACATGCCGCCCGCCGCCAGGACCTGGACCTGGGACGGCGAGGGCCAATCCCTCACCCAAGGCAACGCCGCGCTCTGCATTAGCTGGGGCGAGTTCTTCCCCGCCTTCGACGGCCCGGACAGCAAGGTGCGCGGGCTGATGGAGGCGGCACGGCCGCCGAAGGAGGCGAAGCTGCGCCCGCCCTCCGAGGCGGGCTTCCTCGAGATCCCGCATATCGGCCACCAGGGCGGCTCCTCGCTCGCCATCTCGCGCTACTCGCGCAACCAGGACGCGGCCTGGATCTTCATGCAGTGGGTCTGCTCGAAGGACGTGGTGGCGCGCAGCTCGACGCTCGGCGGCGGCGCCTCGCCGGTGCGGAGCTCGGCCTTCAAGGACCCGCGCGTGCTTGAGAATGCCCGCGTCGGGCCCGGCACCACGCGCCACTTCCCGGCGATTGAGTGGACGATCAACAACGCCATGGGCTCGGAGCCGAAATTCCCCGCCTGGGCGGAGCTGTCGAACAACACCATCCCGGTGGAGCTCGGCAAGCTGCTGGCCGGCCAGCACCGCAGCCCGGCGGAGTGCATGGCGGCGATCAAGCGCGTCGCCGACCGCGCCGCGACGCCCTTCCGCGGGCGCTAGGGGCGGGCGCATGGACCTCGTCATCGGCCTCGACAGCAGCACGACCGCGACCAAGGCGATCGCCTGGGACGCGCAGGGGCGGCCGGTGGCGGAGGGCCGCGCGCCGGTGCCCATGGCGAACCCGGCGCCGGCGGCCTTCGAGCAGGCGCCGGAGGACTGGTGGGGCGCGGCGGCCGCCGCGCTCCAGGGCCTGACCGCGGCGGTAGACCCGGGGCGCATCGCCGCGCTCGCCATCTCCAACCAGCGGGAGACGCTCGGCTTCCTGGATGCCGAGGGGCGGCCGGTGCGGCCCGGCATCCTCTGGCTCGACGGCCGGGCGCGGCGCGACGTCGCGCTGCTCGCCGAGAGCTTCGGGGCGGAGCGGCTGCACCGCATCACCGGCCGCATGCCGGACCTGACGCCCTCGCTCTACACCCTGCACTGGATGCGGCGGGTGGAGCCCGAGGCCTTTCGCGCCACGGCCCACTTCGTCGATGTCCACGGCTACCTTGCCTGGCGCCTCAGCGGCGTGCGGGCGACGAGCGCCGCGAGCGCCGATCCGCATGCCGTCTTCGACATGGCGGAGCGGCGCTACTCGGCCGAGATCCTCGGCCATATCGGCCTCGACGAGCGCCGCTTCTTCGCCGCCCTGCCGCCCGGCACGGCGATCGGGGCGGTGACGCCGGAGGCCGCGGCGGAGACGGGGCTGCGGCCCGGCACCATCGTCGCGGCCGGCGGCGGCGACGGGCAGGCGGCGGGGCTCGGCTGCGGCGTGCTCGGCGGCGGGCGGGCCTATCTCAACCTCGGCACGGCGACGGTCGCGGGCGTGCATTCGCGCGCCTACCGGACCGACGCCGCCTTCCGCACCGAGCTCGCCCTCGACAACGAGGGCTACATCCTCGAGCTCTGCCTGCGCACCGGCGCCTTCCTGACCGACTGGCTGGTGCGCCGCCTGCTCGGCTTCGACCCCGGCACCGATCCCGGCTGCTACGACCGGCTGGAGGCGGAGGCGGAGGCGCTGCCGCCCGGCGCGGACGGGCTGCTGCTGCTGCCCTATTGGAGCGGCGTGATGTGCCCGCATTGGGACCCGGATGCGCGCGGCGCGCTGGTGGGCCTCGCGCCGGAGCATGGCCGCGGCCATGCCTACCGCGCCCTGGTCGAGGGCATCGCGCTCGACTGCGCCATGGGCTTCGCCGCCATGGAGGCCTCGACCGGCGAGCCGGTGACGGAGCTCCTCGCCATCGGCGGCGGCGCGCGCAGCCGGCTCTGGCGGCAGGTGATGGCGGATGCCACGAACAAGCCCGTGGTGGCGAGCGAGACGGTCGAGGCCTCGGCGCTCGGCGCCGGCATGCTGGCCGCCGTCGCCGCAGGCTGGCACGCCACCCCCGCCGCGGCGGCGCGGGCGATGGAGGGCGCGCTGCGCGAGCGCCACCAGCCCGACCCCGCCCGCGCCGCCCGCTACGCCGAGCTGCTGGCGATCTATCGCAGCCTCTACCCGGCGCTGCGCGACAGCTTCGCGCGGCTTGCCGCCTTCCGCGGAGACCATACGTGACCGATCCGATCGCCGATGTGCTGGCCGGCCGCTTCCAGGCGCCCGAGCTCGGCGGGCCGCTGCGCACCACCATCCGCCGCATCGCCATCGAGGACAGCCTGGAGGGGCGGGAGCAGGAGATGCTCGCCGGCCTCGGCCTCGGCGAGCGGCTGGCCGTCGTCGCCGACGAGAACACGGCGGAGGTGCTGGGCCGCCGCGTGCACCGCGCCTTGCCGGGGGCGGAGCTGATCGTCCTCGATCACCCGAAGGCGGACGAGGCGACGGCCGACGCGCTGCAGGAGCGGGCACGGGGCGCGGACGGGCTGGTCGCCATCGGCTCGGGCACCGTCAACGACCTCTGCAAATACGTCACCCACCGGACGGGGCGGCGCTGCGCGGTCTTCGGCACCGCGCCCTCCATGGACGGCTATGTCACCAACACCGTCTCGATCACGCGCGACGGCTTCAAGCTCAGCCTGCCGGCGCATGCGCCGCTCGGCGTCTTCCTCGATCTCGGCGTGATGGCGCGGGCGCCGCGGCGGATGATCCTGGCCGGGCTCGGCGACACCATCTGCCGCTCGACCGCGCAGGTCGACTGGCTGCTCTCCCACCTGCTGCTCGACACGCGCTATGCCGAGACGCCCTATGCCCTGATGCGGGAGGAGGAGCCGCCGCTGCTCGCCGCGGCCGCGCGGCTGGGGGAGGGGGATGCGGAGGGCGTGCGGCTGCTGACGCGGCTGCTGGTGCTCTCCGGCCTCGGCGTCCTGGTCACCGGCACCAGCCATTGCGGCTCCATGGGCGAGCATCAGATCAGCCACTACATCGACATGCTGGCCGCCCCGCATCCCGGCAGCCTGCATGGCGAGCAGGTGGGCGTCGCCACCTGGACCATGGCCCGGCTGCAGGCCCGGATGCTGGCCGAGACGGCGCCGCCGGTGCTGCGCGCCCTCGAGCCCGATGCGGATTTCGCCGTGCGCTTCGGCCGCTTTGCCCCGGCCTGCCGGGCGGCGATGGCGAAGAAGCCGTTCGATGCCGAAGCGACCGAGCGGCTGAACGCGCGCCTCGCCGACCGCTGGGATGCCATCCGCGCCGCCCTGCTGAGGGTGATGCTGCCGCTGGAGGAGATGGAGCGCATCATCGCCGCGAGCAGCATGCCGGCCACCGGCGAGGCGCTCGGCCTTGCGCCGGGCTTCTATGCCGATGCGGTCGGCCATGCGCACGAGATCCGCGACCGGTACTGCTTCCTCGACCTGGCTGCGCAGGCTGGCCTGCTGGCCGAGTTCGCCGCGGCGGAGTCCTGACCGGCTGGCCTTCGCAGGCCGCCCCTGCGCTTGGGATCATCGCGGAGCCCGATCCGCGCCGTCGCCCCTGCCGATGCCGGGCGGCTTGCGGAAGCTGACCTGACCTTTGGCCGGGCAGGCGAACTACGCCGACCAAGTGCCTCCACCTGCTCGGGGTTCGGTCCAGGCCGCTTCGCCGGACCCGCCGGTATCCTGGCGCGAAGGTCAAGCATTCGCTTATCCCCAGCATCGTGGAGAAGCTTGGGGACAAGTCTCGGGACAGCCTGGACCGATGGCGGCGCCGACACGCACCGGCACGGCGTTCTCCAACCGTTCGCCTGCACGGGCCGGCACCACCGCGAACCGCTCGCTGTGCTCCCTCGGCCACATCATCGGCGGAGGCAGGCGCCGGGGCCTTCGCCGCCTGCCGCAAAAATCTGGTAAGATGGCTCAACTATGAGGGGAGACCGCCCCGATCCGCCTCCCGACCCAGTGAAGGAGCCCCAGCCGTTGCAGCTCATGGTCCCGCAAGGCCGCCCCACCGCCTTGCCGCCGGTGCCGCTCGAGGTGCTGCGGCAGCAGGTCGGGCATGTGCCGGAGCGCCCGGGCCTCGGCCACATGCTGCGGCTGACGGCGCTGGGGCTCGGGCTGGCGCTGGTTCCCTTCATCGCCTGGGCGACCATGACGAGGGTGGAGCAGGCGGTGGTGGCGCCGGGCCAGCTGGTCCCCGAGGGGCGGCGGAAGACGGTGAACCTGCTGGAGCCGGGCATCCTGCGCCGGATCATGGTGCAGGAGGGCAGCGTGGTGCAGGCCGGCCAGCCGCTGCTGCAGCTCGACGTCACCCAAGCCGAGGCGGATGCCATCCAGGCCCGCGCCGCCTATTGGAGCGGCCGGGCGCGGGCCGCCCGCCTCGCCGCCGAGCAGGCCGGGGAGCGCCAGCTCGCCTTCCCGCCGGAGGTGGCGGCGCAGGGCGAGGCGGACCCCGCCATCGCCGTCTTCCTCCAGGCCGAGCAGGCGCTCTTCGCGGCCCGCTGGGCAGCCTTCGACGGGCAGGCGGCGGTGCAGGAGCGCGCCGTCACCCAGCTGCACGCGCAGGTCGCCGGCGCCCGGGCCCAGCGCGAGGGCGCGCAGCGCCAGGTGCTGGCGGTGCGCGAGCAGATCGCCGGCTATGGCCGCCTGCTGACCGAGGGCTTCGCCTCGCGCTTCCTCGTGCTGAACCTGCAGCAGCAGGAGGCGGGCTTCGTCGCCGCCATCGGCCGGGCGGCGGCGCAGGAGGCGCAGCTGCGCGAGGGCATCGTCCAGGCGCAGCGGCAGCTGGAGGGCATCCGCCTGCAGCGCCTGGCCGACATCGCCACCGACATCCAGGCCACCGAGGCCGCCATCGCCAGCGCGCAGCAGCAGCTCCGCGCGGCGGAGGACGTGCTGGCGCGGCGCGAGGTGCTGGCGCCGGAGGATGGGCGGGTGACCAATGTCCAGGCCTTCACCCCGGGCGCCAGCATCCTGGCGGGACAGCCCATCCTCGACCTCGTGCCGCTGCGGGACCGGCTGGTGATCGAGGGCCGGGTCGAGCAAGAGGGAAATGAACGGGTCACGGTCGGCCAGGCGGTAAACATCCGCCTGACGCCCTACAAGATGCGCAGCGTGCCGATGGTGCATGGCCATGTCACCACCGTCGGCGCCGATGCGGTCACCCCGCCGGACGGCGGCGCGCCCTATTTCCCCGTGCGCATCACGCTCGACCCCCGCGCGCTGGAGCTGGTGCCGGAGGTGCAGCTGATGGCCGGCATGCCGACCGAGCTCTACATCCTCGGCACGCCGCGTACGCCGATCACCATGGTGCTGGCGCCGGTCCGCAACTTCCTCCGCCGCGCCTTCCGCGACTGAGCTCAGCCCGCGGGCAGGGCGCGGAAATCGGCCATGCGGGTGAAGTCGTCCGCATCCGCGATGCGGTCGCGCGCCTCCGTCCAGAGCCGGGCCGCGGCGGCGCTGAGCGGCAGCGGGCAGCCGACCTCCTCGGCGAGCGCGATGGCGAGGCCGACATCCTTCCGCATCAGCCCGGCCGAGAAGCCGCTGTCGAAGCTGCCGGGCAGGACCCAGCGGGGCACCATCGCCTCGCTCACCGCGCTGCGCCCGGTCGCGGCATTGACCACAGGCAGCACCGCCTCGGCAGGCAGGCCGGCGGCCACGGCGAGGCGCAGGGCCTCCCCGGTCGTCACCAGATGCGCGGCGACCAGCATGTTGTTCACCAGCTTGGCGACGTTGCCGGCGCCGGAGGGGCCGACATGCATCACCGTGCCGGACAGGGCTGCGAGGACGGGGCGGACCGCCTCGAGGTCCGCCTCGCTGCCGCCGACCATCATGGTGAGCGTGCCGGCCGCTGCGCCGGAGGGGCCGCCGCTCACCGGCGCGTCGAGCAGGCCATGCCCGGCCTCGGCCAGGCGCGCGGCGAGGCGGCGGGAGGTGCCGGGGTCCGAGGTGGAGGTGTCGATCGCCACCACCTTGCGGTCGCGCCGCTCCAGCAGCCCGCCGGGGGCGGTGGCGACCGCCTCCACGTCGCGGGCATAGGGCAGCGAGAAGACCAGCGCATCGGCCGTGC
Organism: Belnapia sp.; assembly: GCF_059504005.1. Classification (NCBI taxonomy): domain Bacteria; kingdom Pseudomonadati; phylum Pseudomonadota; class Alphaproteobacteria; order Acetobacterales; family Roseomonadaceae; genus Belnapia; species Belnapia sp. The sequence continues at coordinate 60,887 of NZ_JCACHU010000182.1, forward strand.
CGAGCAAGCCGGCGAGGTCCGTGCGGAAGCGGATGCCGGCCGCCTCGGCCGCGTCCCGCCGGACCGGATCGATGTCATGGCCCTCCACGGCGAAGCCGGCCCGGGCGAGGCTGGACGCCATCCCGAGGCCCATATTGCCGAGGCCGACCACGCCGACCGTGCGGATTTCCATGCCGATCATCCTGGATGCGGGTTGTGGGCGGATGGCGCCGGCCGTGGGCCCATCCCCCGGCGGGGTCACGCCCGGAAGCTTCGCCACCCGCATGCCGCTTGGCAACCGGCCTTCAGCGGCAGCCCTGCTCCCGCACCCGCTCCGGCGGCAGGGTCACCCGTGCCGTCGTCCCCTGGTCGGGGGCGCTGTCGAGGATGAGGCGGCCGCCATGTGCCTCGGCCAGCCCCTTGGCGATCGGCAGCCCGAGCCCGATGCCGCCCGACCGCCTCGCCACGCCGCCATCGATCTGCTGGAACGGCTCGAGCGCGCGGGGAATGTCCTCCGGCAGCATGCCGCAGCCGTGGTCGCGCACGGAGAAGACCGCGCCGCCATCCCCGCCGCGGCACACGGAGACCTCGACGGCGCTGCCGGGCGGGGCGAATTTCACCGCATTGCCGAGCAGGTTCTGCAGCACCTGGCGGAAGCGCAGCGGATCGACGAAGACGGCCAGCGGCGTCTCCGCCGCCGGGCCGATCTCCACCGTCACCTCGCGCATCTGCGCGACGCCGCTGACGAGGCTCGACGTCTCCTCCAGCAGCTGCGCCGCGGGCAGCCAGAGCGGCGAGAGGCGCGGCAGCGCCTGCTCCAGGCTCGAATAGTCGAGGATGCCGTCGATCAGCGCGAGCAGGTGTCGCCCGGCATCGTGGATATGCGCGGCATAGCGCTCGGTGCTCGCCTGCGAGGCGTTGTGGCGCGAGCCCGGCAGCAGCATCTCGGAGAAGCCGATGACCGCGGTCAGCGGCGTGCGCAGCTCATGCGTCAGCGTGGCGAGGAAGCGGCTACGCGCCTCGCTCGCGCGCTCGGCGGCGGCCTTCGCCACGCGCAGCTCCGTCTCCGCCTGCTTGCGCAGCAGCACGTCGATATAGACCGAGAGCGCGCCCTCGATCAGCTCCTGGTCGCCGGGCTCGTAGGGGCGGCTGACATTGCTCTCGGAGCGGTTGCCGAGGATCAGCGCATGGCCGGTCGAGCGGTCATAGGCCCAGAGGATGTAGGGCAGGCCGAGGATGCTGGTCAGCGCATAGGCCTGCGGCTCGAGCACGCTGCGGGCGGTGGTGAAGAAGAAGCCCGGCGGCATCGGCAGGCGAAGGGTGGGCGTGGCGACCTGGCCGATGGCATGGACGACGCGGAAGCAGCCCTCGTCCGTCGCGTCCCGCTGCAGCAGGGCGGCGCCGTCGCAGAGCACGTTCTCCACCACCACCTCGAGCAGCGCCGCGCCGATCTCCCCCGCCGTCATGTGCAGGTCGGCCAGGCGGTAGGCCTCGCGGATCAGCTTCGCCACCGTGCGGCTGCGCCGCGCCTCGCGGAAGGCCTGGCTCTGCTCCTCCTGCAGGCGGAGCAGGCGGGCGCCGAGGTCGTTGCATTCCCGCCGGTAGTAGGCGAGCTCGCGTTCGACCTGGCCGAGGGAGGCAAGAGGGGCGCTGGTGGTCATTATTTGCGCCTCCTCAGCACGGCCAGGACGCCGGTCCAGTCGAGCGGCCGGCTCGGCTGGTTGGCGAAGGGCGCGATCTCGACGCCGGAGTAGAAGCCGAGGAAGGGCAGGCTGGGATCGAGGCCGTGGCAGATCACCTCCGCCTCCTCGATCGGTGCGCCGCTGCGGGCGCTGGCCCGGCCGGCGCAATCGATGTAGAGGCCGAACAGGCTGTCGGGCCCGATCAGGCGGCGGTTGGCATCGGCCACGCCGCGCTCGACCGAATCGAGCATCAACCGGTTGTCGCGGCTCATGATCTGCACCCGGTCGCCCTCGGCGAAATCGGGCTCGAACAGCGTCACCGAGCCGGTCTGCGGATTGGCGCGCAGGATCAGCCGGTTGACATAGGCATTCTCGTCATGCGGGGCGAAGGGGTCGCCCTGCTTCTGGCCGAGCGTCGCCACCAGGGACAGCTCCTGCCCGCGCGAGCCGCCCAGCGGCAGGCCGAGCATGGCCTCGATCACCTCCAGCGCGGGCTTGCCGTCGAGCTCGTAGACCTCGGCGCCGTTGATGCGGGTGATCTCCATGAAGGCGCTAACCGGGCGGCAGCCATGCATGATGATCGTCTCGGCGACGACGGTGGGCGGGAAGATGAGGGCGACGGCCGCATGCTTGGAGATGCCAGCGCCGTCGAAGACCCAGCCGTCGGAGAGGTTCATGTCGGTGAGCAGGCCGCCGCCGAACAGGCAGACCGGCTTGTTCCCCGCCCCGGCGTGGAAGCCCTCGACGATCCGGCTGGCATGGTGCAGCCGCGGCGGGGAGCCGCTGGCGACGCTGTCGAACAGGAGCAGCACCGCGGCGCCCTCGGAGGCGGCGGCGGCAACGGCCCGGCCCAGTTCCTCTCCGGCGGCGCGGGCATCGGCGAGCAGGCCATGCGTCACCACCGCCTGCGGCGCCAGCGCCGGGTCCTCGAAGGCGATGAGGCCGATCTCGAAGCCGCCATAGCCGAAGCCGTCCCGCCCGATCGCCCCGGCGGCGGATCCGCCATAGACGGGCACCGGGCCGAACTCCTCGCGCAGCGCCGCCTGCACCGCCTCCGGCGCATGCCGCCCGCCGCAGAAGGCCAGCATCAGCAGGGGCGTCATCTGCCCCATGGCTGTGGCACATTGCCGGACCGCGATGCGTGGGTCGGCATGCCTGGCGTAACCCAGCCGGACCGTGCCAGCATCCTGCGGCGGTGCCGTGACATGGGCATCAAACATGGAAGGGCGCCTCGCTCGCTCTGGAACGGATTGGCATCTTGAAACACTCCCAAACCGTGGCCACAACGGTGGTTGCAATACCAGACGCTGCCGCTCCGTGGGATTGCATTGGTCCTTAAGGCATACATCGCGGGTAGAGATAGAAAAAAGGTCCCCCGTCTTTTGGCGGGGCTGTCTCACGATCCTGTCATCAACCGGCCGAGAAATCCATCTCGGAAGTGCCCGCCGGCACCTCACCCATCTCAAGGTTAATCACTCGCACAAGTTGTATCAACGGGTAATACACAACCTGATGCTTTTCTTCAAACCGGTGCGCCGGTTCGCGGGGGAAGTCCGCGGCGGGGTTGGCAGCGCCACCGAAGCCGCACCGGGCGCGGCGATGGCCGCGCGGTCCTCAGCGCAGCAGCGCCTGGCGCAGGGCCGTGTCGAGCTCATCGAGCTCGAAGGGCTTGCGCAGGATCGGCCAGGCGCTGCTGTGGTGGGTGGTGTAGCCGGTGACGAAGATCACCTTGAGCGACGGCCGCAGCACCAGCGCTCGTTCGACCAGCGCCGGGCCGTCCAGCCCCGGCATCCGCACATCGGTGACCAGCACCTCGATCTCCGGATGCCGCTCGATCTCCCGCAGCGCCGGCTCGCCGTCGGGCGCCTCGAAGACGGTGAGGCCGAGCGCGGCGCAATGTTCCACCAGGATCTCGAGGATCATGGGCTCGTCGTCGACGACCAGGACGCGGTGGCCGGCCAGCGAGGGCTCCACGTATGCCGGGACCGGCGAGATCGCAGGCGTCCCGCAGGAGCCGTTGTCGGCCAGGCCGTCCCCGCCCGGGCCAGGGCCAGGGCCGAGGATGAGGTGGCGGAGCGTTGTCGAAGGGGCCATGCTCATGCCCTCGCGGAAGCCGGGGCGCGGGACGGCAGGGCGCTCATGCGACGCGCTCGCCAGTCAGCAGGGCGTCGGCCGTGGCCGGCGCCGCGCGCGGCAGCCAGAGCGTCACCTGCGTGCCCTCGCCGGGGCGGCTGGCGAGCTGGGCCGTGCCGCCCGACTGCCGGGCGAAGCCGTAGACCTGGGACAGGCCGAGGCCCGAGCCCCGGCCGACCGGCTTGGTGGTGAAGAAGGGCTCGAAGGCCTGGGCCAGCACCTCCTCGCTCATCCCCGCCCCGCTATCGGTCAGGGTGAGGGCGACGTAATCCCCGGGCACCAGCCCGCCGGGCAACCGGTCCGGCATTTCGTCCGCCGGGACATTGGCGGCGGCGATGACAAGCCGCCCGCCCTCCGGCATGGCATCGCGCGCATTGATGGCGATGTTCAGCAGCGCGACCCCCAGCTCGGACTGGTCGGCGAGCACCGGCCAAAGCCCCGGCTCCACCTGCGTCTCGATGCGAATCAGCCCGCCGAGGGTCCGGCCTAGGACGCTCTCGGCGACATCGGGCAGCAATTCCGTCAGCTCCACCGGCCCCGGCCTGAGCGCCTGCTCGCGGGCGAAGGCCAGCAGGCGGGCGGTGATGTCAGCGCCGCGCCGCACGGCCTGGGCGGCGCTGCGGGCCAGGCGCAGCAGGGCCTCGTCCGTGGTGCGGCGCATCAGCAGCTGAAGGTTGCCGGAGACGACCATCAGCAGGTTGTTGAAGTCATGCGCCACGCCGCCGGTGAGCTGGCCCATCGCCTCCAGCCGTTGGGCCCGGCGTAGCCGCTGCTCCGCCTGCACCCGGGCCGTGACATCCTGCAGCGTGGCGATGGCGAGGTCCTGCCGCCCCTCCCCGTCCGGCATCGGGGCAAGGCTGAGATCGAAATGCAGCGTGGTGCCATCGGGGTGGCGATGGGCCAGGGGCTGGCGCCCCATCGCCACGCCTTGCCGGAGGGCGGAGGCCAGCGGGTCGTCCAGCTGGTCCAGCGTGGCGGGCGTTGCCGCCCCCAGCTGGCGGCCGAGGATCCGCTCCGCCTCCGGATTGGCGAGGAGGATCCGGCCGAGGCCCGCGTCGATGACCAGGATGCCGACGGGCATGCGCTCCAGCACGCCGCGCAGCCGCTCCTCGCTGCGGCGCAGGGCGACGGCCTCGCGCAGCGCCAGCGCCTCCACGCGGCGGTCGACCATGGCCGCGACCAGCGCCAGGGCGAGCAGCAGCAGGGTGCATGCGGCGATGCCGATCGCCAGCGCCTGGGCCGGGATCTCGGCCGGCCGGGAGGGCGGGCCGGGAACCGGCAGGAAGCTGACGGCAGCCATGCCGGTATAGTGCATGCCAGCGATCGCCAGGCCGAGGGCGAGGGCGCCCATGGCCCGGGTCGGCGCCGACCGCTCATCAAAAGCAAGCACCAGGGCCAGGGCCGAGGCGCCGATCGCCACCGCCGCGGAGGCCGTGACCAGAAGCGGCTCGTAGACGGGCAGCGCCGCCATCCGCATCGCTTCCATGCCGACATAGTGCATGAGGCAGATGCCAAGCCCCATGGCGAGGGCGGCGGCGGCGATGCGCCCGCGCCCCGGCAATGCGGTGCGCCCCGCGGCCAGGGCGAAGCCGAGCCCGGTCGCGCCGACGGCCAGCAGCAGGGAGAGGATGGTCAGCCGGACATCGTAGCGGACGGGGAGGCCGAGGTCGTAGGCCAGCATGGCCACGAAATGCATCGACCAGATGGAGCCGCCGGTGGCCGCCGCGGCGCCGGCCAGCCACCACAGGCGGACGGCGCCGGCATTCGCCCGGACCCTGTGGAACAGGTCGAGCGCCGTCCAGGACCCGAGCACCGCGATGAGAACTGAGAGCATGACGAGGACAGGCTCATGCGCGCTGTGCAGGTGATGCATCGGCGGGGCCGGACCTCCCGGAATAGACTCTCCTTATCCTTTCATCACAGGCCACGGCATGAATGCAAGCCGCGCCAGCCTACCCTTGCAGCAGCGGATTGGCGCGCAGCCGCCCCGCGGCGAGCTCGACGAAGCTCCGCACCCGGGCCGCGGCATGCCGGCCCTCGACGTGAAGGACGTGGATCGGCAGCGGCTCCTCCTCGAATTCGGCCAGCACCCGCTGCAGCCTGCCCTCGGCGAGCAGGCTGGCGACCTGGTAGCTCAGCAGCCGGGTGACGCCCCAGCCGGCCGCGGCCGCCGCGATCGCCGCCGCGTTGGTGTTGCAGGCAAGCCGCGGCTGCACTGTGACGCTGCGCGATCCCCCCGGGCCGAAGCGCCATTCCAGCGAGGCGGAGGCGCCGATCGGGGCGATGGTCCGGTGCCGGGCCAGCTCGCCCGGATGGGCCGGGACGCCGTGTCGGGCGAAATACTCCGGCGCGCCGCAGACCACGCGCCGCACCGTGCCGACCCGGAGCGCCGCCATCCCCGAGTCCGGCAGGTGGCCGATGCGGATCGCCACGTCGATCCCCTCCTCGACGATGTTCACGACGCGGTCGAGGAAGAGGCCGCGGATGCTGACCGCCGGGTGGCGGTCCAGGTACTCGGTCAGGATCGGCAGCACATAGACCTCGCCGAAGAGGACGGAGGCGGTGACGCTCAGCGTGCCGGTTGGGGTGGCGTAGGCGCCGGCGGCTGCGGCCTCCGCCTCGGCGACGTCGGCGAGGATGCGGCGGCAATCCTCGACATAGCGGCCCCCGGCCTCGGTGAGGCGGACGAGGCGCGTGGTGCGGGTGAGGAGGCGGGTGCCGATCGCCTCCTCGAGCGCGGCGACGGCGCGGGTGACGGCGGGCGGGCTGAGGCCGAGCTGGCGGCCGGCCGCGGCGAAGCTGCCGGTCTCGGCGACCTTGGCGAAGATGCGCATCGCCTGCCAGCGGTCCATCGCGCCCTCCTGCCGAGGGAGCCTAGCACGGCCCCGCCATCCTATGCCCCGCGCAGCGGCAGGGCGGCCCGGCGGCGGATGATCCGCCGCGGCGTGACGCGCCAGAGGCGCTGGGCGCCCTCGAAGCCGGCAGGCTCCGGCCCGTCCGGCAGGATCTCCGCCGGGCCGGTGAGCTGGAGCAGGGTGCCGGTCGCCCAGTCGATGAAGAGCAGCCCGGCCCGCCGCGTCACCAGGATGTTGCCGAGGGTGTTGAAGAACATGTTGCCGGCATAGTCGGGGATGGTGAGCGAGCCATCGGGCTCGACGCGGACGAAGCCGGGACGCCCGCCGCGGTGCGAGACATCGACCTGCCGGCCCGGCCCCGCCTCCCCGACATGGCTGGCGACGAAGAAGCTGTCGGCGCGCCCGATCATCGCCAAGGCGGCCGGGTCGAGGCGCGGCAGGGCGGCGGCGCCGGCCTCGGCTCCGTCCCCGGTGAAGGCGAGGCCGCGCGGGATGATGTAGCGCGGGCAATTGCCGAAGCTCTGCTCCACCGCAACGGCGAAGCCCTCGTCGCCGGGCTCGCGGCGGAGGCGGCCGTTCAGTCGGTTGCGCCGCCGCGTCGGCAATTCGATGCCGAGCAGGCCGACGGCATCGCCTGCCTCCATGCCGCGATCGGCCGGGTCCGCCGGGTCGCGCCGGGCTGCGACATGCAGCGTCCCGGCATCCGGCACGGAGAGGAAGCCGGGCCGGCCGACGAGGATAGTAGCCCAGGGGTCGCCCTCGGGATCCACCGCACCGAGGATGAGGAAGGGGAGCTGGGGGTAGAACAGCTGGTGCTGCTCGATCAGGTGGTCCCGCAGGACATGCTGGCCGACCACGGCCATGCGCTCCGCCATGCCGAGCGAGGACTGCAGGGCGACTTCGCCCGCATGCCATGGCGAGTGTTGGGTGATCATGCTGCTGTTCTCCGATGCGGGCGGCGCGGGCGCTGCGCCCTGCCTCTCGTTCGGAGTGTCAGGCAACCCGCCGATGCGCTGAAGCCGCTCGCCAGGGAAGGTACTGTTCCGCTATAGGGAATAATGAAGCGTTTAATAGACCAGTTTGCTCAGCGCCGCCTCGAGGGCGAGGATGAAGGCGCCGAAATAGGCGGCGGCAAGGGCATAGGCGGCGGCCTCGCCGAGGCGGTCGGAGGCGATGAGGTTGTGCAGCATGATCGAGTCTCCTGGTCTGGCGGCAGCGCGGCGGCCGCCCGCTCCTTGGGCTGGAAGATCGGTCCGGCCGCGGCAAAAGGCCAAGCGGAAGGTCGGATGGACATCATCCACGCGGTGGATGGCGGGCGGCGCCTAAGCCGCAGGAATGGCGCCGGGCAGGGCGGGGCGATCCCCGCCTCCAGTCGGCGAGAGGCAAGGACCCCACAGTCATCTAAATGTGCCAGCCCTTCCCGGCCGACGCAGCGCATTGCTGTTTCATTTTGTGTCCCGGCTTGTCATCCTGCGCCCCTGGTCGAATCCCGTGGGACGCTTGGGATTGCCCTGGCGCCCGGGGCCTCTGCATTCGACGGACAGCACCGGTGGTTCGGGAGGGACCCGCATGACGAGTCTTTGGAACGGGGTTCCCGCGCAACCCGAGCGGAGCGGGTGGCACTGGGTCGAGGACGCCTCCGGCCTCCGCCCGCTGCTCTGGCGCGGTCATGACTGGCCCGAGGTTATGGATCGGGGGGAGTGGGAGGACGGCATCGTGGTCTGCGCGCCGGAGGACATGCGCGACGCGGCCTATTTCGGCCCCGTGGCGATGCCCGCCGCCGTCGCAAGCCGCTTCGCCGCCACCCGGCTCAACCGCCTCACCCCGCCTAGCCCCGCCCCGTGGGAGTCCTGGCTCGGCCTGTCCTGACGCATGACCTCCCGCAGCTATCGTCGCAGCTACCGAGGAAAGGCGGGGTTGCTGGGACGATTGTGGCGCTCTGAAACGAAATAGTTGCTGAAGTATACACCTTGAGCCGCGCTATAGCTCTCCCGTGGTCTTGGAGTGCTACAGATGACCTTTGTCAGGCTCAGTGATTCAGCGGATCAGGCTTTCGTCTCGAAGCCCGCAACTACCAATCCGAGGGAAGTCATGGCGGGGCGCATCCAGCCTTGGATGCAGCCCTTCCTCACATGGCTGACGGCGCGGCCCGCGCCCGGCGAAGCCATGGTCGAGCGGCCAGGCGAGCGCTTCGTCGCCATCGCCCTGCTCTGGACCTTCGGTGGCGTCGCCCTCTCCGCCCTGCCCTTCCTCCTTGCCGAGCCGACGCTCGGCCTCTGGCTGCTGCTGCCGCTCGGGCTGCTGGCGACGAGTTGCGGGCTTGGGCTGTTCCAGGTGGTGATCTTCCACCATTGCTCGCACGGCACCGTCTTCCGTAGCCGGGAGCGCAACCGCCAGGTCGGCCGGCTGGTCTCGGCACTGCTGCTGTTCAAGCGCTTCGACGACTACCAGCACGAGCACATGCTGCATCACAGCCCGAAGAAGCTGCTGACGGAGGAGGACGAGTTCGCCGACTTCGTCCTCGGCCTCTGCAGGCTCGAGGCGGGCCTGCCGAAGCGGGAGCTGTGGCGCCGGGTTTGCGTCAGCCTGGTCTCGCCGGCCTTCCACACCCGCTTCCTGCGCCGGCGGATCGGCGCCAGCCTCTTCACCGGCGATGCGGCGCATGACCGGGTCGGGCGCATCGGTTGGGCGGGTGCGTTCCTCCTCGCCGCGGCCTGCGGCGTGCTGCCCGCCTTCCTCGTCGCCTGGGTGCTGCCGGTGACGGTGCTGCTGCAGGCGGCGACCGTGCTCCGCATCCTCTGCGAGCATCGCTTCCCCGAGCCGGACCTCATCGCCATGCGCAACCGCGAATTCGTTTGCCATGCGACGGCAGGCGTCTTCCCCGGGCGGGAGCCGCCGGCCGCGCGCGCCAACAGCCCGCGCGGCCTGGCGCTCTGGGCCGGCTGGTGGCTGGAGATGCTGACCGTGCACCTCTTCGTCCGCCTTTTCGTGCTGGTCGGCGATGCGCCCTGCCACGACTTCCACCACCGCCGCCCGGCGACGCGGCGTTGGACCGACTACATCCATGCGCGCCAGCAGGATCTCGAGGCCGGCTCGCCCGGCTTCCCCTCCGGCTATATCGAGAACTGGGGCCTGATCAGTGCCATCGACGCCAACCTGGCCAGCCTGGCGGCAACGCGGCCGGAGACGATCGGGCGGGCCTGACGGGCAGCGCGGGATGTCGCTCCGGGCGGCGGGGAGTGCGCCCGCCGCCCGGAGGGAGATCAGCTCTCCTTGTAGCGGTAGCCGATCCCGTAGAGCGTCTCGATCTGGGCGAAGTCGTCGTCGGCCTGGCGGAACTTCTTCCGCACCCGCTTCACATGGCTGTCGATGGTGCGGTCGTCGACATAGATGTTCTCGCCATAGGCGGCGTCGATCAGTTGGTCGCGGTTCTTGACCATGCCGGGGCGCAGCGCGAGCGCCTTCACCAGTAGGAACTCGGTCACCGTGAGCTGGATGTCGGTGCCCTTCCAGTGACAGGTGTGCTTGGTCTCGTCGAGGACGAGGTCGCCGCGGACGATGACGCCGCCCGAAGGCTGGCCGCTGCCCTCGGCCCGGCTCGCCTCGTTGCGGCGCAGCAGGGCGCGGATGCGCTCCAGCAGCAGGCGCTGGCTGAACGGCTTCGTGATGTAGTCGTCGGCGCCGAGCCGCAGCCCCATCAGCTCGTCCACCTCCTCGTCCTTGGATGTGAGGAAGACGATCGGCATGGCGCTGCGCTGGCGGAGGCGCTGCAGCAGCTCCATCCCGTCCATGCGCGGCATCTTGATGTCGAGCACGGCGAGGTCCGCCGGGCGGGCGAGCAGGCCCTGCAGCGCGCTCTCGCCATCCGTATAGGTACGGACGGTGAAGCCCTCCTGCTCCAGCGTCATGGAGACGGAGGTGAGGATGTTGCGGTCGTCGTCCACCAGGGCGATCGTGGCTGGCATGGTCGGGTCTCCGCCGGCTCGTCCGTTGGGTCAGACACTCCATATAGGATGGCATTGTGGCACAACCCGGACGGGATCGCGTGATGGGGACCGAAAACCTGGGCTTCGAGGCCCGCTGCCTGCTCCGCGCCGCGGCGGCGGCAACCCTGGCGACGGCGGCGGAGGGCCAGCCCTTCGCCAGCCTGGTGACGCCGGGGACGGCGCCGGATGGGGCGCCGCTGCTGCTGCTCTCCTCCCTCTCCGAGCATACCCGTCAGCTGCGGGCGGAGCCGCGCTGCGCCCTGCTGGTCAGCGGCACGCCCGAGAGCGTGAACCCGCAGACCGCGCCCCGGGTGACGCTGACCGGCCTCGCCGAGCCGGTGCCGGAGGCCGAGCTGCCCGCGCTGAAGGCGCGCTGGCTGGCGAAGCACCCCTATGCGGCGATGTATGCCGATTTCGGCGACTTCGCCCTCTGGCGCATCCGGCCGGGCGGGGCCCTGCTGGTCGGCGGCTTCGCCCGCGCCCACCGCATCCGCCTCGGCGACCTCATGCCGGCGGCCGAGGCGGTGGCGGCGATCGAGGCGGCGGCGGAGGACATCATCGGCCATGTCAATGCCGACCATGCCGACGCCGTCGCCGCCATCGCCACGGGCCTGCTCGGCGGCGCCCCGGGCGACTGGCGCATGGTCACCGTCGATGTCGACGGCGCCGACCTCGCCGCCGGGGAGGCGGTGCGGCGCCTGCCCTTCAGCGCGCCGGTCGCCGATCCGGGCGGGGTGCGGGCCGAACTGGTGCGGGCAGCACGGGATGGCCGCTCACGCCAAGGTTGATGATCTGGCGGCAATGTGTGGTCTCCCGCGTTGACCCCGGCCGTGATCGCGCCTTAATTTAAGCCAGTATGCGTGGGCTGCACGTCCCGCGAAGGCGCCTCGCCCCACCGGGTTGGGGTGCTGCCGCCCTGAACGAACCGGAGAAGACACTGCATGTCAGCGCCCGAGACCGCCCTTGCCGGGACCGGCGTGGCCAGCGCCACGACCGTCCATGCCAACCTCACTGCCGCCGGCCTCTATGCTCATGCGCTGCGGCGGGGCGAGGGCCGGCTTTCGGCCGAGGGCGCCTTCATGGCGGTGACCGGCGTGCATACCGGCCGCTCCGTCCAGGACAAGTTCGTCGTCGACGACCCCGAGGTGCATGACCAGATCTGGTGGGGCAAGATCAACCAGCCGATGGCGCCCGAGAAGTTCCGCGGGCTCGCCGCCAAGGTCCGCAACTGGCTCGGCGCCCGGCCGGAGCTCTTCACCGAGGATCTCTATGCCGGCGCCGACCCGGCGCACCGCATTAAGGTGCGGCTGGTGACGACCAATGCCTGGCACGCCCTCTTCGCCCGCAACATGTTCATCCGCCCGGAACGGGAGGAGCTGGACGGCTTCACGCCCGACTTCACCATCCTGCACGCGCCGGAATACGAGGCAAACCCGGCCGAGGACGGTTGCCGCACGGGCACCTGCATCGCCCTTTCCTTTGCGGCGAAGACCATCCTGATCGCCGGCACCTCCTATGCCGGCGAGATCAAGAAGTCGATCTTCACCGTCATGAACTGGCTGCTGCCCGAGAAGGGCGTGCTGCCGATGCATTGCAGCGCCAATCTCGGCAAGGGCGGCGACACGGCGCTGTTCTTCGGCCTCTCCGGCACCGGCAAGACCACGCTGAGCAGCGACCCGGAGCGCAGCCTGATCGGCGATGACGAGCATGGCTGGTCGGATACGGGCGTCTTCAATTTCGAGGGCGGCTGCTACGCCAAGGTCATCCGCCTCTCGCGCGAGGCGGAGCCGCAGATCTGGGACGCCTCGCACCGCTTCGGCGCGGTGCTCGAGAATGTCGTCGGCGACGAGCGCGGCCGGCTCGACCTCAATGACGGCTCGCTGACCGAGAACACCCGCTCCTGCTACCCGCTCGACTTCATCCCGAACACGGTGAAGGCGGGACGCGCGGGCGTGCCGAAGAACGTCGTCATGCTGACGGCGGATGCCTTCGGCGTGCTGCCGCCGATCTCGAAGCTCTCGGCAGCGCAGGCGATGTACCACTTCCTCTCCGGCTACACGGCGCGCGTCGCGGGCACCGAGAAGGGGCTGGGCCGCGAGCCGCAGGCGACCTTCTCCACCTGCTTCGGCGCGCCCTTCCTGCCGCGGCACCCGGAAGTTTACGGCAAGCTGCTGGAAGAACTCATCAAGCGCCATGGCGCGAGCTGCTGGCTGGTGAATACCGGCTGGTCCGGCGGCGCCTATGGCATCGGCAAGCGCATGTCGATCCAGCACACCCGCGCCCTGCTGCGCGCGGCGCTCGACGGCTCGCTGGCCGAGGTGGAATACGTCACCGACCCCTTCTTTGGCCTGCAGATCCCGAAATCCGTCCCTGGCATTCCCGCCGAGGTGCTGAACCCGCGCGAGTCCTGGGCCGACAAGGCCGCCTATGACCGCACGGCGCAGGAGCTGGTCGCGCGCTTCGAGAAGAATTTCGAGAGCTTCTCGGGCGATGTCAGCGAGGCGGTGCTCGCCGCCGCCATCCGCGCGGCCGCCTGAGGAACCGGGCGCCGCGGCGAAGGCCGCGGCGCCGGCGCCCTGCATGATGGTGGCGGCCCGCACCGGGGCCTCCACCATCGCTCGCGGGCGTGCTTCCCGCTCCTGGTCCCCGTGATCGGTGCCGTCCGCGGCGCGGGCCCTCTCCGGCCTGGAGCAGCCTCCGATCGGACGGCATCATCCGATCGGAGGTGTTTGCTCGACAAACGATAGCTTGGGGCGGCTTCCGTGAGCCGAGGCGGATGGAGACCGCTCCAGAGCTTCGGTAGGAACCCGTTCCTCGCCAGACCGCGTCTTGCCGCACTGCCATCCCGGGCGCTTTAACCGCGGTGGCAGATGAGGAGCGCGAGGCCATTGCCCCAGCCAGGACATGCGACCGAGGCGAGCGCCGGCGGCCGACATTCCTTCGCCCCGGCCGATGGCGCCGGGCGACGCCCGGCAGCGGCCCGCGCCGACCGGTCACCGGCCTGGCTGCAGGCCGTCCTGGCGGGGCTGTTCGGGCTGGCGCACTTCGCCCTGCTCCTGCGGCCCGGCCTTGTCGCGGCCGGCGACGCCTTCTGGCAGCGGCCGCCCGGCGACATGGCGATGGCCGTCATCGGCGCCGAGGCGCTGCTGCGCGACGGCTGGCGCCTCCCGCTCACGGCGACGGCCCTGCTCTCGGCGGGAGCTCCCTTGCCCATCGTCTATACCGACAGCATGCCCTGGCTGGTGGTGCTGCTGAAGGCGCTCGGCCTCTCGGCAGACCGGGTCGCGCCGATGGGGCTCTGCATCATGCTCGGCTTCGTGCTGCAGCCGGTCGCGGCCCTGGCCCTGCTGCGGGCGGCGGGGATCCGGCGGTGGGAGGTGCTGCTGGCGGGCATCGCCTTCGCCTCCTTCGTGCCGGCCTGGATCATGCGCCTGCACATGCACCACCTGGCGCTGGCCTCGCACTGGACGCTGCTGCTGGCCCTGGCGCTGGCCGTGCAGGCTGTGCGGCGCGGGGTCTCCCTGGCGGTGATGGCCGGCTTCGCGGCGCTCGGCTTCCTGGTGATCGGGCTGCACGCCTATCTCTGGGCCATGGTGGCGGGCGTGGCGCTGGGCGGCCTCCTCGCCGATGCGGCGCGGCGGCCTGCCGCGGGCTCCGTCCTGCGCGGCGGCGTCGGCTTCGCTGGCTTCCTGGCGAGTTCCGTCCTCGCGGCCTGGCTGCTGGGCTACCAGACGGAGAACGGGACCCCGACCGGCTTCGGCTTCTTCTCGATGAACCTGCTGAGCCCCGCCGTGCCGCAGCTGTCCGGCCTGTTCGGCACGCTGCCGGCGGGACCCTTGGTCAATGGCATCATCGACGCCACCGGGGGCCAGTATGAGGGCTTCAACTATCTCGGCATCGGCATCCTGCTGCTGCTGCCTGCCGCGGCGCTGCATCTGGCCCGCCATGGGGTGCAGGCACCGCCCGGCCTCTGGCGGGCGGCCCTGCCGCTCGGCCTGGTGCTGTTCGGCTGCCTTCTCTTCGCGCTGAGCAACCGCATCCTCATCGGCGGCCATCCGCTGCCGGTCATCCCCCTGCCGCGCAGCCTGGACGGCCTGGTGAACCAGTTGCGGGCTTCCGGCCGGTTCCTCTGGCCGCTGGCCTATCTGCTCCCGGTCCTGGCGCTGGCGGTGCTGGCGCGGGCACGGCACCGCCGCGCCATGGGCGCCGTGCTGGCGGGCCTGGTCCTCCTGCAGGCAGGCGACATGGCGCAGCTGGACCGCATGCTGCGCGCAACGTTCCGCGAGCCCATGCCGGCGGATTTCGACCCGTCCCCGCTGCGGCATCCCGGGCTGGAGGGCCGGACGGTGATGCTGCATCCGCCGCTGGCCTGCACGCGCCCCGGCAAATGGCCGCTGGACCTGTCCCAATTCGCCATGGCGGCGATGCGGGCGGGGCTGCGCGTCGAGGGAGGGCCGGTCACGCGGCTGACCGACGGGCGGAACTGCGAGGCCGCGCACCGGGATGCGCTGGCGGGGCTGGCGGACCGCGACAGGCTGCATGTTTTCTTCGCGGGCCAATGGCCGGACAGCCTGCTGCTGCGCGCGGCCGCCAGCGCCTCCTGCCGCGGCTTCGAGATGGGCCTGGCCTGCGGAGACCCTGGCCTGATCGCCGGCTTCACCGAGGCCCCGCCAGCCGCTCCCGCGCCCTTGCAGCCGGGGGCCGAGCTGCGCTTCGCCACCGGCGAGGGCGGCAGCAGGCTGCTGGGCCCGGGCTGGTCCATGCCGGAGCGCTGGGGCGTCCGCCTCACGGCACCCGAGGCCGAGCTGGTCCTGCCCATGCCGCCGAATTGGGAGGGGGCGGCAAGCCTGACCCTGCGCCTGCATGGCCTGGCGGCGTCCGGGCAGACAGTGATCGTCAAGGCGAAGGGACGTGAACTCGCGCGCCAGGCCGGCACCGCGGGCAACAGCATCACCCTCGCCGTGCCGCCGGAGGATTGGGAGGACGGGCTGCTCGCCCTTCGCGTCCTGCTGGCGCAGGGCGGCGGGGCCTCGATCGACGAGCGCCAGCGCGTCCTCGGCCTCGAAGCCGTCAGGCTGGAGCCGCGCTGATGGGCCCTGGCCAAGCCTGTGGACCGCGCCCGGCGATCCGGCGCAGATTTCCCCTGCCCGGCGCCACGGCCGGGTGCTGACCGCCCGCGTTACATGGAGGCTTGCCGATGCCGGATGGGGGAATGGGACCGGGGCGCTGGCCACCCAAGGGCCAGCCGCCCTCGACCAATGTGCTGGGCGGCGCGCTGCTGCCCTGCTCCGTCGCGCCGCTCACCGGCTTCTACCGTGACGGCTGCTGCAATACCGGGCCGGATGATCGCGGCCTGCACACCGTCTGCGTGGAGGTGACGCAGGAATTCCTCGCCTTCTCCCGCACCTGCGGCAACGACCTCTCGACGCCGGTGCCGCAATACGGCTTCCCCGGGCTGAAGCCGGGCGACCGCTGGTGCCTCTGCGCCGCGCGCTGGGAGCAGGCTCGGCAGGCCGGCGCCGCGCCCCGCGTGCTGCTGGAGGCGACGCATGTGGCGACGCTCGAGATCTGCGCGCTGGACGACCTGAAGGCGCACGCGCTCCCGGGCTAGCCTAAAGCCCGAGATAGACCTGCCGCACCAGGTCGTTGTCGTGCAGCGCAGCGGTGGATTCGGCCTCGAATTCGATATGGCCGTGGACGATGACATAGCCCCGGTCGGCGAAGCGCACCGCCTGGTGGAAATTCTGCTCCGCCATCAGCACGGTTAGGCCGAGCCGCGCCTTCATCTCCGCGATCATCTCCATCGTCCGCGCCACCATGATCGGCGCGAGGCCGACCGAGGGCTCGTCCACCAGCAGGATGCGCGGCGCCGACATCAGCGCCCGGCCGAGCGCCACCATCTGCTGCTCGCCCCCGCTCATGCTGCCGACCAGTTGCGCCCGGCGCTCGGCGAGGCGGGGGAAGAGGTCGTAGCAGAGCGCCATGTTCTCGGCGATCGCCGCCCGCGCGGTCGCCCGGTAGGCGCCGAGCCGCAGGTTCTGCTCGACGCTGAGGCGGGGGAACAGCCGCCGCCCCTCCGGCACCAGCACGATGCCGAGCTCCACCACCTGCTCCGGCGACAGGCCGACCAGCTCGGTCTCCCGCCCCTCGATGCTGGCGCGGATGCGGCCGGCCGTGGCGCGGATCTGGCCCATGATGCTGCGCATCAGCGTCGTCTTGCCATTGCCGTTGGTGCCGAGCAGCACCACCGTCTGCCCCGCCGGCACGCTGAGCGAGACGCCCTGGAGCACCCGCACCGCCCCATAGCCGGCATCGATGCCCACGACCTCGAGGCTATTGCCGGCCAAGATAGGCGTCCTCCACCTCGCCGAGCGCCAGCACCTCGCGCGGCACGCCATCGGCGATCTTGCGGCCGGCGACGAAGACGACCAGACGTTCGGCGAAGGCCGTCACCGCCCGCATGATGTGCTCGATCATGATGATGGCGGTGCCGGCGGCGTTCAGCCGGAACAGCAAGGCGAGGATCTGGTCCACCTCTGCATTGGAGAGGCCGGCCATCGCCTCGTCCGCGATCAGCAGCTTCGGCTCGAGCGCGATGGCCCGCGCCAGCTCCAGCCGCCGCAGCTCCACCTGGGTGAGCTCCTTCGGCAGGCATTCCGCCTTGCCGGCCATCTCCACCTGCTCCAGGCACTGCATCGCCCGCGCGGTCGCCGAGCCCGCCTGCCCGGCGAAGAGCACCGGCACCCGGACATTCTCGAGCACGGAGAGGCTGCCGAAGGGCTGCGGCAGTTGGAAGGTCCGCGCGAGGCCCAGCCGCGCCCGCCGATGCGGCTTCAGCCCGTCCAGCGCGCGCCCGCCCAGGCTCACCCGGCCGTCATGGGCCGCGAAGTCGCCCGAGATGCAGTTGACGAAGGTGGACTTGCCGGAGCCGTTCGGCCCGATCAACCCCAGCCGCTCGCCCGTGCGCAATTCAAGGTCGACCGCCTGCAGCGCGGTGAAGCCGCCGAAGCGCTTGCCGACGCCATCGGCCTTGAGCAGCACCTCGCTCATCGGCGCTTCTTGAACCAGCCGAGGATGCCGCGCGGTGCCACGGCGACGAAGATCACCAGCATCCAGCCGACGATGAAGAGGTTGAGCGCGGAGGAGATCGTCACCGTCGCCGCCTGCTGCAGGCTGCCGAGCAGCACCGCGCCGATCACCGGCCCGGCCCAGGTGCCCGCCCCGCCGATCAGCGGCATGGCGATGGCGTTCACCGCATAGGCCAGGCTGAAGGCGCCCTCCGGGTTGAGGTAGCCGCTGTAATAGGGCAGCGGCGCGCCGGCGACGGCCATCAGCGCGCCGCAGAGCGCGGTGGCGACCAGCTTGAGGCGAAGGGTCGGCACGCCCACCGCCTCCGCCGCGCGCTCGTTGTCGCGGATGGCCTGGAGGCCGCGCCCGAGACGCGTCACCTCCACCGTGCGCGCGATGCCGACCGCCAGCACCGCCAGCACCAGCATGACGAGGAACAGGTACTCGCCATAGCTGGTAAAGGGCGCCACCTCCCGCGGGCGGACGATATAGGCGCCGCGCGAGCCGCCGACATAGTCCCAGTTTACCACTAGCGTCTGCAGCACGACGGCGAGGCAGAGCGTGGCGATGGAGAAATAGACCCCGCGCAGCCTGAGCGTCAGGTATCCCGTCCCTAGCCCGAGCAGCGCCCCGACCGCCGCCGCCGCCGCGATGCCCGGCAGCAGGTCGAGCCCCGTCGCCTTGCGCAACGCGATCGCCGTATAGGCGCCGGCCGCCATGAAGCCGGCCGCGCCGAAATTCACGTAGCCCGCATAGCCGCCGAGGATGTTCCACGCCGTCGCCAGCACGACGTACTGGAGGATGAAGTAGCCGGCGAAGTAGCCGTAGTCGTTGCCGATGGCCCGAAGTGCCGCGAACAGCACCACGGCGACGGCCATCGCGCCGAGCCAGAAGGGCAGGTGCCGCCGGCCGACCGCCGCGATCGCCGGCGCCGGCGCGAGGGGAAGCGAGGCGCCGCTCATGCCAGCTTCCCGAACAGGCCTTGCGGCCGCACCGCCAGCACCACCAGCAGCCAGCCGAAGGCGACCGCCGGCGACCAGGACGGCCCATAGAAGCTCGCCGTCACATTCTCGACAACGCCGAAGACGAAGGCGGCCAGGATGCAGCCCGGCAGGCTGCCCATGCCGCCCATGATGCAGACGGCGAAGACCCGGCCGATAAAGACCTGGCCCGATGAGGGCTCCACCGGCTGCACCACGACCAGGGCACCCCCGGCGATGGCCGCCAGTGCGACGGACAGGCCGAAGGCCAGCCGCTTGATCCGCACCGGATCGACGGCCATCAGCCGGAGCGCCTCGGCATCCTGCGCGACGGCGGAGATGGCGAGCCCGGTGAAGCTCCGCCGGAGGAAGAGCCACAGCGCCCCGATCGCCGCCATCGCCAGCAACGCCGGCGCCAGCATCCGGAGCGGAATATCGATCTCGCCGAGCCGCCAGGTGACGAAGGCATAGGGCGGGTCGAGGAAGCGCTGCTCCGGCCCGAAGGCCATCACCAGCCCGACCTCGATGATGAACATCACGCCGAAGAAGAAGGCGAGGCCCTGCAGCGCCTCATCCCCGCGTCGCTCGAAAAAGTGGTGATAGAAGGTGTAAATGGCGACGCCGAGGACATAGAAGGGCACCGCCAGCAGCACCGCCGCCAGCAGCGGGTCGAGCCCGAGCGCGGTGCCGACCAGCACGACGAGGAAGCCGCCCGCGACCATCAGCGCCGGATGCGCGATGTTGACGATATCGAGCATCCCGAAGGAGACCGCGAGCCCCGCCGCCGCTGCGGCGTAGAGCCCGCCCAGCAGCAGGCCGGAGACGACGCCGTTCAGCAGCAGGACGAGGTCGGCGTCCATGCGCGGTCAGGCCGGGGCGCCGTAGGGGATGCGCAGCTCGCCGGATTTCAGGTTCTCTGGGAAGAGGATGACCTTGGTGCCCGGACGCTTGTACTTCTCGAGGTCGCCGTCGGTGATGCCCTGGAACTGCACCAGCAGGTTGCGCGGCTCCGCCCATTCGCCGCTGGCGCCGAACTTGATGTCGCCGACGACGGTCCTGAAGACATTGCCGTGCATGTCGGCGGCCAGCGCCGCTTGGTCGACCTTGCCGACGCGGCCCACCGCCTGCTCCACCACCTGCATCTGCGCATAGGCATAGGGCTGGAGGTAGTTGCCCAGCACATCCACCTGCTCCTGCACGGCGCGCGCCCGGTACTTCTCCTGGAAGGCGCGGACGCCGGGGAAGTCCATCGTCGGCTCCGGCGCGTAGACGTCCCAGGTCACCAGGTTGTTCAGGATGGGGCCGAGCTGCGCCTGCACGGCGGCGATCTGCGGCCCGATCATGCCGCCGCCGAACATCTGCGCGGTGACACGCAACTCGCTGGCCGCGCGCAGGATGCCGTTGGAATCCGGCGGGTAGGAGCCGATGAAGATCAGGTCTGGCCGCGCCGCCTGGATGGATCGCAGGGTGGGGGTGAAGTCGACGGTCGTCGGCGGGTAGGACCGGTCATAGACGATCCGCAACCCGCGCTGCTTCGAGAGGTAGCGTGCGCTCTCCGCCGCCTTCTGGGCGAATTCGTTGTCGACGGCGAGGATGGCGATGGTCCGCGGCGGCGTCGGCAGCTTGGCCGCGACGTCGAGGAAGCCCCTCGCGTAGGTGGCGCGGATGTCGTCGCCGGTGACGTTCATGCTGAAGTAGCGATTGTACTGGAACGCCTCATTCACGCCCGCGCCGAAGAGTGTGACGTAGCACATGTTGCGCTGCATCACGACCGGCATGGAGGGCGCGATCATCACCGTCGCATAGGAGGAGGTGACCATGTCGACCTTGTCGACATCGAGCAGCTTCGTGTAGAGGCCGGGCACATTGGCCGGGTTGCTCTGGTCGTCGTAGAAGACCAGCTCGACGGGCCGGCCGAGGATGCCGCCGCGGGCATTCACATCCTCCTGCCAGATCTTGTGCGCGAGCAGGGAGGAACGCCCATTCGGCGCCAGGCCGCCGGAGAGCGACATGGAATAGCCGATCCGGATCGGGTTGGACCCTTGGGCGAAGGAAAGGCCCGGCGCCGCCGCCAGCACGGTCGCCCCGGCCGCAAGCCGGCCGAGCTCCCGCCGCGTCATCCTGGTCATTCGTGTTGTCCTCCCCGAAACCCCGCCGCGGCTATTCCGCCGCCGGCATCAGCCGTGAT
This sequence comes from Belnapia sp., assembly GCF_059504005.1. Taxonomy (NCBI): domain Bacteria; kingdom Pseudomonadati; phylum Pseudomonadota; class Alphaproteobacteria; order Acetobacterales; family Roseomonadaceae; genus Belnapia; species Belnapia sp. Next base: position 81,758 of record NZ_JCACHU010000182.1, read on the forward strand.
GGATCAGAACCAACCCTTCCGCCGCCGTCACCGGCGCCGAGGCGCGAGAGGCGGAAATCGTAATGCACTGCCGGCAGGTCCGCGCGCGGCGCGCCGGGCAGGCCCATCGCCTCCCGCACCACCAGCGAGTCAGAGACGCCGAAGACCGTGTCGCTGTCGATATTCGGGTCGTCGCCGAAATAGAGCGCCGTCACCAGCTCGCGGTGGCCGGACGCGCTGACGAGGATGTGGATATGCGCCGGCCGCATCCCGTGGCGGTTCTGCCGGTGCACGAACTGCCCGACCGGCCCGTCCATCGGGATGCTGTAGCCGATCGGCTTCACCGTCCGGAGGTGGAAGCGCCCCTCGGCATCGGCGCGGAAGCGGCCGCGCATGTCCATCACCGTGGCGTCGCGCGCCTGCAGGTCGTAGAGCCCCTCGGCATTGGTCTGCCAGACATCGATTCCGGCGCCTGGCAGCGGCCGGCCCTCGGCATCCGTCACCTGGCCGAAGATGACGATCTCCGTCCCCCCCGTGTCGTGCACGGCGATGCTCTCGCCGAGCGCGAATTCCGGCGCCTGCTCGCGGAAGAAGGGGCCGAGCAGGCTGGTCTCCGTCCCTGCCGCCTCGCGCCCCTCGGCATCGTGCATGAGGTTGACGAGGCGTGAGAGGCCGAGCACGTCGGAGAGCAGGATGAACTCCTGGCGGTAGGGCGTGCAGGCCTGGCCGACCGCGGTGAGGAAGGCGATGCCGGCGAGCCACTCATCCGGCTTGAGGTTCACCTCCCGCGCGAAGGCATGGAGGTGACGGGTCGCCGCCTCCATGATCTCCCGCAGCCTGGGGTCCGGCGTCGCCGCCATCTGGGCCAGCGCCTCGCGGGTCACGCTCTCGCGGTCGAGATCGGCCATGGCGGCTTCCTCCCTCTGCTGTGCGGCGAGGATGCTCGTTCCGCCCGGCGGCGGTCAATCCTCGGCATCAGCCCCCTTGGGGAGGGTCGCAGGCCCGGGTCGCCATGTCGCCGGGGATGGAGAGCTCGAGGATCTCCACGTCGTCGGAGGTGGCGATCTCGTTGTGCTTCATCCCGCCGGGGATGAGGATCGCATCGCCGACGCCGGAGCGGGTGCGCGTGCCGTCCTCGAATTCCAGCTCCACCCAGCCCTTCAGGATGTAGATGAACTGCGCCTCGCACTCATGGGTGTGCCAGCCGGTCGGCTCGGTCATGCCGGTGATCGCTTCCATCACCTGCGCCCGAAGCTTGCCGCCGGTCGCCGCCTGCACGCCGAGGTCGCGGTAGCGGAAGAATTTGCGCCGGCCCTTCACGAAGGGCTGGTCCTCCTTCTTCGCCACGGTGAGCTTGATCTCCGGACGCGCAGCGCCCGCGACGGAACCGTCCATGGACCTTCTCCTCCGTTATCTGGGCCGAAGGCTACACCCGGACGGTGCCGCGGCAAGAAGGATATTCGGCGCTAGCGCTCCAGCCCCGCCTGCTGCTGCCGCTCGAACCGAGCGCGGTCGTCGGGGGCGAGGCGCACGGTCACGTGAATGGCATCGTCGCTGTCCTGCCGTCCGATCACCTCGCCATGGCCGTAGAGCCAGGCGAGCTGCGCCCCGTCCGAAGCGGGGATGTCGTAGCCGACCGTCACCATCCCCTCGGAGAGCCGCGCGTCGATGGCGGCGAAGAGGTCGGTCAGCCCCTCCCCCGTGCGCGCCGAGATGGCGATGCTGCCCGGCCGCGCCGGCACCTGGGCCACACCGCCCAGCAGGTCGGCCTTGTTCAGCACCTCGAGGCTGCGGCGCTGCCAGTCCTCGCGCAGCGTGCCGTCGCGCACCATGCCGTCGAGCACGCCGATGACATCCTCGCGCTGCGCCTGGCTGTCGGGATGGGCGGCGTCCCGCACATGCAGGATGAGGTCCGCCTCGGCAACTTCCTCCAGCGTTGCGCGGAAGGCGGCGACGAGCTGCGTCGGTAGCTCGGAGATGAAGCCGACCGTGTCGGAGAGGATGACGCGCCGGCCGGAGGGCAGCTGCGCCCCCCGCAGCGTCGGGTCCAGCGTGGCGAAGAGCTGGTTCTCGGCCAGTACGCCGGCGCCGGTCAGCGCGTTGAACAGCGTCGACTTGCCCGCATTGGTGTAGCCGACCAGCGCGACGACGGGGAAGGGCACGCGCCGCCGCGCCTCGCGGTGCAGGCCGCGGGTGCGGCGCACCTCCTCCAGCTCGTGACGGAGGCGCGCGATGCGCTCGCCGATCATGCGCCGGTCCGCCTCGATCTGCGTCTCGCCGGGGCCGCCGAGGAAGCCGAAGCCGCCGCGCTGCCGGCCGAGATGGGTCCAGGACCGCACCAGGCGGCTGCGCTGGTACTGCAGATGCGCCAGCTCCACCTGCAGCGCGCCCTCCCGCGTCCGCGCCCGCTCGCCGAAGATGTCGAGGATGAGACCGGTGCGGTCGATGACCTTGCAGCCCCATTCCCGCTCGAGGTTGCGCTGCTGCACCGGGCTCAGCGCCGCGTCGACGACGGCGAGGCCGATCTGCCCGGCACGCACCTGCTCGCCCAGGCTCGCCACCTGGCCGGAGCCGAGCAGCGTCGCCGGCCGCGGGTGGCGCAGGGGCAGCGCGGTACGCAAGCGCACATCCAATCCTATGGAACGCGCCAGCTCCTCCGCCTCGGCCAGCCGCGCCTCGGCGCTGCGGTCCCCCGCGGCGGCGTCGGCCAGGGGCAGGATCACCGCGCTCCGCATCGGCGCGGCTTCGGTGGGATGCAGGGAGTCGCTCATGGTTCCGTCCGCGGCATGGGTCGGGGCGTAACGCGCTGCGCTGTCGCGCGTTGACGGGACGGCCCACGAAAACGCTGCTTCCTGGCTAGGAACTCTATCTTGCCGAGCCGCGCTTATGAGTTACTGATTGGAGCGGCTATGCATGGCAGCGGATGGGATCGGACAGGAGCGCCCCGCGTGAGGCCGGCGCTTTGGGGTGGCCTAGAATGCAGCGTCCTCCGCTCCGCCTGCGGATGGCGCGACCAGATCCGGGAAACCGGGCATCATGACCGGATCGCCGATCTCGAGGCGGTCGCCGCACTCGGCATCGAGCGCCTGCGCTACACCGTCTCGTGGGAGCGAGTGGCGCCGGACAGCCCGCTGAACTGCGACTGGGCCTGGCATGACGAGCGGCTGGCGGAGCTCCGCCGCCTCGGCATCAAGCCGATCCTCGGCCTGGTCCATCACGGCAGCGGCCCGGCCTATACCGGGCTCGACGACCCGCGCTTCCCCTCGCTGCTGGCCGACTTCGCCGGCCGCGTCGCCCGCCGCTATCCCTGGGTCACCGACTGGACGCCGGTGAACGAGCCGTTGACCACGGCGCGCTTCTCCGGCCTCTACGGCCACTGGTTCCCGCATGGCACGGACGAGGCCTGCTTCCTCCGCATCCTTGCCCATGAATGCCACGGCGTGCTGCTGGCGATGCGGGCCATCCGCGCCTCCGTCCCCGGCGCCCGCCTGGTGCAGACCGAGGATCTCGGCTGGACCTTCTCGACCGCGCCGCTCGCCTACCAGGCCCGCTACGAGAACAGCCGGCGCTGGCTCAGCATCGACCTGTTGTGCGGCCGGGTTGGGCACGACCATCCCTGGCATGGCCGCCTGCTCGCCGCCGGCGTGCCCGAGGCACTGCTGGAGGATCTGGCCACGGGCGACACCGCGCCGATGCTGCTCGGCCTCAATTACTACGTGACCAGCGAGCGCTTCCTCGACCACCGGCTCGGCCTCTACCCGGCGGCGACGCATGGCGGCAACGGCCGTCACCGCTATGCCGATACCGAGGCCGTGCGCGTGCCGATGCAGCCCGGCAGCACCGGCTGGCTGCCGCGGCTGCGTGACGCCTGGCAGCGCTACCCCGGCCTGCCGCTCGCCGTCACCGAGGCGCATATCGGCTGCACCGAGGACGAGCAGCTTCGCTGGCTCGCCGAATGCTGGGCGGCGGTCGGAACGCTGCGGGGCGAGGGCGCCCCCTTCGATGCGGTGACGCCCTGGGCGCTGTTCGGCGCCGTCGACTGGTGCAGCCTGCTCGCCCGCCGCGGCGGGCTGTACGAGCCGGGCGCCTTCGACATCCGCGCCCCCGGCCGCCCCCGCCCGACGCTGGTGGCGGAAGGCATCGCCGCCCTCGGCCGCCATGGCCGCATCAACCACCCCTTGCTGGAGGCGCCCGGCTGGTGGACACGGGAGGAGCGCGTGCATCCCGAGCTGCGCCAGACCGGGTGAGCCCCACCCGGGCCCTCGATGTCCTGAACATCCTGCTCTCTGATGTCCGCTACGGGCTCGGGGCCTATCTCGGCGTCTACCTGCTGACCGAGCATCATTGGGATGCCGGGGAGATCGGCCTGGCGCTGTCCATCGGCGGCCTCGCCGGGCTGCTGGCGCAGACGCCGATCGGCCTCATGGTCGACGCCATCCGGGCAAAGCGCGCCCTGATCGCCGGCGCCGTGCTGGTGGTCACGGCTTCCTGCCTCGTCATCCCGCTGGCGCCGCATTTCTGGCCCGTCGCGCTGGCGGGCGTGATCGGCGGCCTGGCCGGCACCTCCATCGCGCCGACGTTGGCCGCCATCTCCCTCGGCATCGTCGGGCCCGCCGCCTTCGCCCGCCGCGCCTGCCGGAACGAGGCGCTGTTCCATGCCGGCAACGGCGCGGTGAACCTGCTGATCCTGGCGACGGCGCCCTTCCTCGGCATGCCGGTGCTGTTCTGGGTGATGGCGGGGACGGGCCTTGCCAGCGCCGCCGCCGCGCTCGCCATCCCCGCCCGCTGCATCGACCATGCGGTGGCGCGTGGCCTGCTGCCCGGGGCCGCAAGGCTTGCCCCACGCCAGGGCTGGCGGGTGCTGGTGGGCAGCCGGCCGCTGATCGCCTTCGCCCTGACCGGCGCGCTCTTCCACATGGCCAACGGCTCCATGCTGGCGCTGGTGGCGCAGAAGCTCGCCCTGCAGAATATCGGCATGGGCGTGGCGCTGACCGCTATCTGCGCCATCGCCGCGCAATCGGTGATGGTGCCGGTGGCGGCGCTGGCCGGCGCCCGGGCCGAGGCCTGGGGGCGGCGGCCGCTGCTGCTCGCCGCCTTCCTGGCGCTGGCCCTGCGCGGGGTGCTCTACACCGCCTTCGACCATCCGGCCTGGCTGATCGGCGTGCAGCTGCTGGACGGCGTCGGCGCCGGGCTGATCGGCGCGCTCTTCCCCGTCGTCATCGCCGACCTGACGCGCGGCACCGGGCATTTCGCCGCGGCGCAGGGCGCGGTCGGCACCGTCCATGGCCTGGGCGGTGTGGTGAGCGGGGCGCTCTCCGGCCTGTTCGTCGTACGCTACGGCTATGACGCCGCCTTCCTGGGGCTGGCGGCGATCGCGGGGTTGGGCGCGGCGCTGTTCTGGCTCACCATGCCGGAAACCCGACCTCTCGCCATCGACAGGGGATTTGCCCATGACCATTCCGCTGCTTGAGACGGCGCTGACCCGCATGCCGGCGCTCGGCTTCGGCACTTGGCCGATGCGCGGGGCGGAGTGCCAGGCGGCGGTCGAATCCGCCCTCGGCATGGGCTACCGCCATGTCGACACCGCCGAGATGTACGGCAACGAGGAGGCGGTGGGCGCCGCACTTGCCGCCTCCGGCCTGCCGCGCGAGCAAATCTACCTCACCACCAAGGTCTGGAACGACAAGCCCCGCGGCGCCGAGATCCGCCGTGCGGCGGAGGCGAGCCTCGGGCGCCTGCGCCAGCCCCATGTCGACCTGCTGCTGATCCATTGGCCGAGCCCCGAGCTCGACCTGCCGGACGCACTCCAGGCCCTCGCCCAGATGCGGGAGGAGGGGCTGGCGCACGCCGTCGGCGTGGCGAATTTTCCCCTCGGCCTGCTGCGCCGGGCGGTGGAGCTCGGCATCGTCCCGCTCGCCTGCCTCCAGGTCGAGCACCACGTCTATCTCGACCAGTCCCGCCTGCTGGCCTATTGCCGCGAGCAGGGGATGGTGCTGACCAGCTATACGCCCGTCGCCAAGGGCGAGGTGCTGCAGGACCCGGTGATCGCCCGCATCGCGGCGAGGCATGGCGCGACGGCCGGGCAGGTGGCACTGGCCTGGCTGCTCGGCATGGAGGGCGTGGCGGCCATCCCCAAGGCCGCCTCGCCGGCGCGGCAGCGGGAGAACATGGAGGCTGTGTCCCTTCGCCTTGATGCCGAGGACCGGGCGGCCCTCGCCGCCTTGCCGAAGGACAGGCGCATGGTGAACCCCGGCATTGCACCCGACTGGAACGCCTGACCGCCGGATAGTGCCTTCTTGACCGTGCTGCCGAGCGTTTTCACCCGTGTCGGTGGCCACCCGCAAGGCACCCGCATCGCGGACGGCGCGTAGGGGAGCGGTTGGTTGCCGAGGTCGTCCTCCCTCCTGGCCCGAGGCGGGACTGGAACCTCCTTGGCGTGAGCCCGACAGGCTACGCCCTTGGCACGGGTTCCGTCGCCGCCACGTCCATCCGGCGTGCCCTGCATCGACGCGCCCGAGACGGCGCCGCGGAAGCGGCTGCTCGCTGCCTGCCGGGCCAGGCGAGGTGATGGCGCCATCCACCGGCACCGCCTGGCGCTTCGCCGCGACGGATTTCCGGGAGGCGCTGGAGGCCAGCACGGCGCTGCGCTTCGTGCTGGCGCATCAGGGACAGGTCGCCTAGACCGCGGCCTGCAACGGCCGCCACAGCATCGAGCGGCGCCTGGCCCGCTGGCTGCTGATGGCGCATGACCGCAGCGAGGGCGACACCCTCCCGATCACCCACGAGCTCCTGTCCATGATGCCCGGCCTGCGCCGCGCCGGCGTCACCGTCGCCGCCGGCGCGGCAGGCCGGGATGATCCGCTGTGGCAGCGGGCGGATCACCATCGCCGACCGTCCCGGGCTCGAAGCCGCCTGCCGCGAATGCCACGGCTTTGCCCGGCGGGCGCAGGAGCGGCAATTCCCGCCCGCCGGCAGCCGCTACCGGGGCTGATCGGCGGGGCGGGAGACCGCCTCCACCTCATGCAGCAGCAGGCCAGGGGCGAGCACGGTGGCCGCCTCCGGCTGGCGGATGCGCGCCAACGCCTCGCGCATGCCGCCCTCGCCCGCCGCCCAGCGGTCGGCCAGGGTGGCGCGGGAGAAGTCGAAGGCCTTGCCCGCCCCCGCCTCGTCCTCCGCCGCATGGTAGTTGAGCGAGACCACCATCGCCTCGGCATGGGCGAGTAGCGCGGCCAGCTCCGCCTCGCGCTCCCGCTCCGGCGGCAGCTCGGCGGCGAGGCGGCCGATCAGGGCGCGCATGCGGTACTCGCGGATGCGGCTCTCCAGCGCCTGCCGCGTCTGGTTGCCGAAGGCGAGGTCCCCGGCCCGCGCCATCGCCGCGCTCAGCGAGGCCGGGCGGCTGCCGGAGCGGGCGAAGAGCTCCACCACCAGGCATTGCAGCGGCCCGGCCCCCGGCGCATCCAGCACGATGTCGATCGGCGCGTTGGTCGAGATGCCGCCATCGGCCAGCAGCCGTCCCTCGACCTCCACCGGCGTGAAGAGGGGCAGCAGCGCCGAGGAGGCCGCCAGGTGCTCCGGCCCGATCCGCGCGCCCTCGGCGGTGTCGAAGACGATGCGCTCGCCCGTCTCCACATCCGTCGCGGTGATGGTGAGGCGCACCTCGCCGCCATTGAGCCGGTCGAAATCGATGAATTCCGGCAGCAGCCGCATCAGCGGCCCCAGCTCGTAGAGCGAGGCGGCGGGGCCGAATTCCGGCAGCAGCCGCGGCCGGAAGAGTGCTGGGTTGCCGAAGAAGAACGTCTGCGCCGCGCTCAGCTGGTTGTAGCCGCGGCGCCAGAGCCCGGCGTCCGGCGGCGGGCCGAAGAGCGCGCCGGCGACCGGCATCGGCTCCGTCGCCGCCCTGTCCCAGAAGCGGCGCAGCGCGGCGACGCGCTGCCCCGGCGCGTTGCCGACGATGATCGCGGCGTTCAGCGCCCCGACCGAGGCGCCGAGCACCCAGGGCGGTGCCCCGCCCTCGATGGAGTCATAGGCGGCATAGGCCCCGGCCTCGAAGGCGCCGAGGGCGATGCCGCCGGAGAGGACGAGGGCACGGCGCGGGGCGGTGGCCGGGGCGGCCTCGGCCGCCGGGCTCGGATGATGCATGTCCATGGCGGCTTACCTCGAGACCGGGCCGGGCTTGGCCGCCGGGACCATCGCCTCCAGCAATCGCGCCCCGGCGGTGAGGCCGAGATCGGCCAGGTGCATCGGCAGCGCCGCCCAGGCGAGCGGCAGGGCGGCCAGGCTGGTCGCCGCGGCGAGCGGCGCGCCGCCGGCGCCGGCCCGCTCACGCCAGCCACCATCGACGCCGAGGCCATCCTCGCTGGGCGCGAAGAGGATGCCGGGGCTGTCGCCGCTCGGCTCATCGGCGAGGAAGCCGCGGTGCAGGCTGCGGCCGGTGAACCAGGTGGCGAGCGTCGGGGCCAACCGCTCCTGCGCCGCGGCGATCTGGCCGAAGCCGCCGACGATCACCTCCGCCTCCGGCCGCTCGACCAAGCGGAGCACCGTCTCCGCCACCTCCTCGGCGGTGTAGATGGGCGGCGCGGCCTGGACCTGGCGGCCGCTGTAGTTGGCGGCATGCTGGAAGAAGGGCGTGTCGATCACCGAGGGCAGCACGGTGCAGATCTGGATGCCGGGCTGGTCCAGCACCTCCTGCCGCAGCGCCTCGGAGAAGCCGCGGATGGCGAATTTGCTGGTGGCATAGGCGGTGCCGTCCGGCTTCGCCGTGCGGCCGACGATGGAGGCGTTCTGCACCAGCACGCCGCGGCCCCGGGCGCGGAAATGCCGCATGGCGACCCTGGCACCATGGACATAGCCGAAGAGGTTGATCTCGATCAGCCGCCGCCAGGCCTCCATCGGGATGGCGTCCAGCCGGCCGAAGGCGGCGACGCCGGCATTGTTGAACCAGGCGTCGAGGCGGCCGAAGCGCGCGATCGTCCGGCGGCCGAGCTCCTCCACCTGCTGCTCGTCGGTGACGTCGGTCGGCACGGCCAGCGCCTCGCCGCCCGCGGCGATGCATTCTCGCGCCACCTCCTCGAGCATGGCGGCGCGGCGGGCGGCGAGCACCACCCGGTCGCCGCGGCGGGCGAAGGCCAGCGCCGTGGCGCGGCCGATGCCGCTGGAGGCGCCGGTGATGACGATGATACGAGACTCGGGCATCGGGTATCCTGTGCCAGTCATGTTGCGATGCAATATGACAGGAGGAACGAGCCGCCCCGCTCGGGGGTTCCTTCCGCCCTCAGCCCAAGCCGGGCCGCAGCCGCATGCTGTGGACCATGTAGGGCAACAGCAGCGGCGGCGGATCGCCGCAGGCCTCGAGCAGCCGGAGGTAGGTCTCGTCCGGCAGGTGCTCGAGGGTCACGACCAGCGCCTCCGCCTCGATGTCGCCGGGCTCGCCGGCGGACTGGATCACCGGGTTCCGCTCCAGGGCCTGCATGCAATGGCCGAGCATCGCCTGCTCCGCCGCGCTGTCATGGCCGCGCACCGTCAGCAGGTAGCGGAGGCGCATGCCCGTCCCCTCGGGCGGATCGGCCTTCGAGGCGGTGCGCAGCGGCGAGGTGTCGCCGGGGGGCTCCTCCGGCTGGACGCGCCAGAGGATGAGGGCGATGCCATGGCCCGGATTGGTCCGCGCCTGGGACAGGGTCATCGCCTCCACCTCCATCCCCTGCAGCGCGCCGTCGCGCTCCAGGCTGTCGCGGAGGTGGCGGGTGAGGGCGGCGCTGGCGGCTGCGATGGGCATGGCGGACTCCGACGCTGTACCGGTGCCAACGGCCGGGCCCGATTCGCGGTTTCCGCCGACGGGCCCCTCTTCGTCCGGAGGCGCTTACGGCTGGCCCGCCAGCCGCAGCCTGGCCTCGGTCGCCAGCCGGTCCGCCCGCTCGTTCATCGGGTCGCCGGCATGGCCACGCACCCAGAGCCACTCCACCTGATGCGGCTTGGCCGCCGCCAGCAGCCGCTGCCACAGCGCCATGTTGGCGACCGGCTCCTTCGCCGCGTTGCGCCAGTTGTTCCTGACCCAGCCGTTGATCCAGCGGCTGATGCCGTTCCGCACATACTCGCTGTCGGTGTGGAGGACGACGCGGCAGGGGCGCTTCAGCGCCTCGAGCGCGCTGATCGCCGCCATCAGCTCCATGCGGTTGTTGGTCGTCTCCGGGTCGCCGCCGGAGAGCTCCCGCTCCGTCTCGCCGTAGCGCAGGATGGCCGCCCAGCCGCCGGGGCCGGGATTGGGCTTGCAGCCGCCATCGGTCCAGATCTCGACCGGTGCCTGGGGGTCGTCAGAGGCCAAGGGCGCCCGGTCCTTCGGCAGCGGCGAAGAAGCGGAGCTTCCCCAGGTATTCCAGCGGGTCCTTCCGCGTCACCAGCGCGCCGGCCGGCGTCGCCGTCCAGTCGTAGAGGCGGGTGAGGAGGAAGCGGATGGCGGCGCCGCGGCAGAGCACCGGCAGCGCCGCGCGCTCGGCTGGCGAGAGCGGGCGGATCCGCTGGTAGGCGGCCAGCACCGCATGCGCCCGCGTCACGTTGTAGGCGCCGTCCGCATCGAAGCACCAGGCATTGAGGCAGACGGCGATGTCATAGGCCAGCAGGTCGGTGCAGGCGAAGTAGAAGTCGATCAGTCCGGAGACCTCGGGCTTGCCGCCCGGGCCTGGCAGGAAGAAGACGTTGTCCGGGAACAGGTCGGCATGGATCTGTCCGGCCGGCAGCCGCCCCGGCGCCGGCCAGTCGGCAAGGATCGCCTCCAGCCGCCCGTCCAGCTCGGCGACGAGGCCCGGCTGCACCGCATCGCCGCCCGGCCGGCAGCGGTCGAGCAGCGGCCGCCAGCTCTGAGGTCCAAGCCCGTTCGGCCGCTCGGCCGTGAAGTCGGCGCCGGCCGCATGCAGCCGCGCCAGGGCATCGCCGAGCGGCGCCCCATGCTCCGGCCGCACGCGCCGCGGCCAGACGCCGGGGAGGAAGGTGCAGATCGCCGCCGGCCGCCCCGCCAACTCGCGCAGCGCGAGGCCGTCCCGCGCCTGCACCGGCTGCGGGCAGCGCAGGCCGCGCCCCGCCAGGTGCTCCATCAGCGCGAGGAACCAGGGTAGCTCCGCCGGGTCGACGCGCTTCTCGTATAGGGTGAGGATGAAGTCGCCCGCCTCGGTCTTCAGCGCGTAGTTCGAGTTCTCCACCCCCTCCGCGATGCCGCGGAAGGCGAGCAGCCCGCCGAGCGGATAGGCGGCGAGGAAGGCCCGGAGCGCCTCGTCGGTGACCTCGGTATAGACGGCCATTGCGGGGCTAGCGCGCGCCCTCGGTCTGCAGCGCGCCCGGCAGCTTGAAGGTGATGGTCTCCTCCGCCACCACCACCTCCTCGATGGCCAGGGTGAAGCGCTCCCGCAGCCGGGCCAGCACCTCCTCCACCAGCACCTCGGGTGCGCTGGCGCCGGCGGTGACGCCGATGGTGGAGAGCCCCTCGGCCAGCGAGAGGTCGAGGTCGCGGCCCCGCTGCACCATCACCGCCCGCGGGCAGCCGGCGCGCTCGGCGACCTCGACGAGGCGCAGCGAGTTGGAGGAATTGGGCGCGCCTACCACCACCATCAGCTCCGCCCGGTCGGCGATCGCCTTCACCGCCGCCTGGCGGTTGGTGGTGGCGTAGCAGATGTCCTCCTTCGCCGGCGCGTGGATCCCGGGGAAGCGCTCGCGCAGCGCCGCCACGATATCCGTCGTGTCGTCGACCGAGAGGGTGGTCTGGGTGATGAAGGCCAGCGGCCGGTCCTCCGGCACCGGCGCCGTGCGGGCCTGCGCCTCGTCCTCGATCAGGGTGACGGTGCCCTCGGGCAGCTGGCCCATGGTGCCCACCACCTCCGGATGCCCGGCATGGCCGATCAGCAGGATGTGCCGGCCGCGGCTGAAATGCTGCTCCGCCTCGCGGTGCACCTTGCTGACCAGCGGGCAGGTGGCGTCGAGGTAGAAGAGCTTGCGGCGGCTGGCCTCGGCCGGGACCGATTTCGGCACGCCATGGGCGGAGAAGACGACCGGCGCATCGTCCGGCACCTCGTCCAGCTCCTCCACGAAGATGGCGCCCTGCCGCTCCAGGCTCTCGACCACGAAGCGGTTGTGGACGATCTCGTGCCGGACATAGACGGGGGCGCCGTAGCGGCGGATCGCCTCCTCCACGATTTTGATCGCGCGGTCGACGCCGGCGCAGAAGCCGCGGGGTCCGGCCAGGAGGACGTCCAGGCGGGGCAGGTTGCGCTCGGGCGCGTGGGGGTGCAGGTCCATGGTGCCTCTCGCTCGCTGGCGCTATTTGCCGTGCCGAAGGGCCGGCGGGCACAGTGGGCGGGGCGCACACTAGCGGCCCGCCGTCCGGGCTCAAGGGGGATATGGTGATGCGGTCGAGTCTTGTCCTGTTGGCGCTGCTTTTGGCCGGGTGCGGCGGCGGCATCGGCACCCAATTGCCGATCGCCTGCCCGAATCCGGGCCTGCTGGGGGAGGGGGCCGACCTCACCCGCTACCGCGCCGGCGGCCCGCAGGACCTCACCGGCCTCGACTACGATGCCCGGCTGGTCAGCATCAACGGCACCTGCAAGGCCGGGCGGGGCGAGCGCAGCATCGACGTGACGATGACGGCCGGCTTCTCGGTGGAGCGCGGCCCGGCCTCCGAGGGGCGGGCGGTCGAGCTGCCCTGGTTCGTCGCCGTGCTCGACCGGCAGACGGATGCCATCCTCAGCCGGCAGAACTTCACCGACAGGGTGGTCTTCGGCCGGAACGAGACGCGGGCCTCGGTCAGCAGCGCACCGGTCTCCATCAGCCTGCCGGTCGGGGCGAATCGGCGGGCGGGGGATTACCGGATCCTGGTCTCCTTCCAGCTCGACGAGCAGGACCTGGCGCTCAACCGCCGCCGCGGGCCGCGCTGATCGCCCGCAACGGGCCATTGCGCCCGCAGCCCCTGCGGGAGTAGACAGTCTCACCCGCAGATACCGCGCGGGAGAGAGGGGTGGCGACGCCCCCGCCGAAGGCGCAACCGGCCCCCGGAAACGCTCAGGCAGAAGGGCCGCGCGGAGAAGGGGCCTCTGGAAAGCCTGGTGCCGCAAGGCACCGGCACCGAAGGAGTAAGGCCCGGCCCAAGGCCGCCCGCCGAATCTCTCAGGTTCACCGGACAGAGGGGGGCCACGGACTTCAACTCACGCCGCAGATGCGGTCGGGGGACCCGTGGCCGAGACCGATACACTGCTCGAGACGCCGCTCGCCGGCCTGCACCGCGCCCTCGGGGGCCGGATGGTCGCCTTCGCCGGCTATGCCATGCCGGTCCAGTACCAGGCCGGGATCATGGCCGAGCACCTGCACGTCCGAAGCGCGGCCGGCCTCTTCGACGTGTCCCATATGGGCCAGGCCGAGCTGGTTGGCGACGGCGCGGCGGCGGCGCTGGAGCAGGTGACGCCCGCCGATGTGCAGGGGCTGAAGCCCGGCCGCCAGCGCTACGGCCTGCTGATGACGCCGGAGGGCGGCATCTTCGACGACTTCATGGTGGCCAATCTGGGCGACCGGCTGCTGCTGGTGGTCAATGCCAGCCGCAAGCACGATGATTTCGACCTGGTCGAATCGGTCCTGCCCGCCGGCGTCCGCCTCCACCGCCGGCCGGACCGGGCGTTGCTGGCCCTCCAGGGGCCGGGCGCCGCGCCGGCCATGGCGCCGGTCGCCCCGGCGCTCGCGGCGCTCTCCTTCATGGGCATCGCCGAGGCCGAGATCGGCGGCATCCCCGTCATCGCCAGCCGCAGCGGCTATACCGGCGAGGATGGCTGGGAGATCGGCGCCCCCGCCGAATCGGCCGAGGCGCTGGCGAAGCACCTGCTGAGCCTGCCCGGCGTGCAGCCCACCGGCCTCGGCGCCCGCGATTCGCTGCGGCTCGAGGCCGGGCTCTGCCTCTACGGCACCGATATCGACGAGACGACGAGCCCGGTCGAGGCCGCCCTCACCTGGTCCATCGGCAAGCGCCGCCGCATGGCCTGGGACTTCGCTGGCGCCGAGCGGGTGCGGGAGGAGCTGGCCAACGGCACCGCCCGGGTCCGCGTCGGCCTCCGCCCCGAGGGGCGCCAGCCGGCCCGCGGCGAGACAATGATCCATGCCCCGGGCGGCGAGACCATCGGCAGCGTCACCTCCGGCGGCTTCGGCCCCTCGCTCGAGGCGCCGATGGCGATGGGCTATGTCGCCCGCCCCCATGCCGCCGATGGCACCCCTATCGAGTTGATCGTGCGCGGCCGGCCGCTTGCGGCCCGCATCGCGCCCATGCCCTTCGTTCCCCACCGCTACGCCCGCTGAGGACACCGAGCCATGCCAGAGCTGAAATACACCCAGGACCATGAGTGGGTGCGGGCCGAGGGCGATGCCGCCACCATCGGCATCACCGACCATGCGCAGAACGCCCTTGGCGACGTGGTCTTCGTCGACCTGCCCGAGATCGGGCGCGAGGTCGCGGCCGGCGAGGCGATCGCCGTGGTCGAGAGCGTGAAGGCCGCCTCCGACGTCTATGCCCCGATCGCCGGGCGCATCGTCGAGGTGAATGCGGCGCTGACGGACGACCCCGGCCTCATCAACCGCGAGCCGACGGGCGAGGGCTGGTTCTTCAAGATCGAGCCCGCCGACCCCGCCGCCGTCGCCGCGCTGATGGATGAGAGCGCCTACGCCGCCTTCGTGGACAGCCAGGCATGAGCGCTCTTGTCGAACTGGCCGCGCTGGAGGAAGGCACGGAATTCGCCCGCCGCCATATCGGCCCGGGCCCCGAGGACATCACCGAGATGCTGCGCGTCGTCGGCGCGGCGAGCCTCGAGGAGATGGCCAGCCGCACCGTGCCGGCCGCCATCGCAGGCGCCGACCTGACTGGCCTGCCGCCGCCGGCGACGGAGGCCGAGGTCATTGCCGAGCTGCGCGGCCTCTCCGAGCGGAACAGCCGGGTGAAGTCGCTGATCGGCCTCGGCTATCACGGCACCCATGTGCCGCCGGTGATCCTGCGCAACGTGCTGGAGAACCCCGGCTGGTACACCGCCTACACGCCCTACCAGGCGGAGATCGCCCAGGGGCGGCTCGAGGCGCTGGTAAACTTCCAGACCATGGTGGCAGACCTCACCGGCCTGCCGGTCGCCAATGCCTCCCTCCTCGACGAGGGCACGGCGGCGGCCGAGGCGGTGGCGCTCGCCCATGCGGCGCATAAGGGCAAGGGCGACACGCTGCTGGTCGCCGCCGACCTGCACCCGCAGACGCTGGCAGTGGTGCGGACGCGGGCCGAGCCGGTCGGGCTCCGCGTCGTGGTCGCCCCGCCCGCCGGCATCGCCGAGGCGGCCGCGGCCGAGAAGCCCTTCGCCCTGCTGTTGAATTATCCCGGCACGACCGGCGAGGTGCGCGACCTCGCGCCCGAGATCGCCGCGGTGCAGGCCGTGGGCGGCCTCGCCATCGTCGCCGCCGACCCGCTCTCGCTCTGCCTGCTGACGCCGCCCGGCGAGATGGGCGCCGATGTCGTCATCGGCAGCACCCAGCGCTTCGGCGTGCCGCTCGGCTATGGCGGGCCGCATGCCGCCTATATGGCGGTGAAGGACCCGCTCAAGCGCTTGCTGCCCGGCCGCCTCGTCGGCGTTTCGGTTGATGCCGCGGGCAATCCGGCCATGCGCCTCGCGCTCCAGACCCGCGAGCAGCATATCCGCCGCGAGAAGGCGACCTCGAACATCTGCACCGCGCAGGTGCTGCTCGCCGTGATGGCGGGGATGTATGCCGTCTGGCACGGGCCGGAGGGACTGGCGCGCATCGCCCGCCGGGTGAACCTCCAGGCGCGGCTGCTGGCCGATGCGGCGCGGCGCGGCGGCTTTACGCTGCGGCATGCTGCCTTTTTCGACACCATCGCCATCGAGGCCGGCGACCGTGCGGATTCGTTGGTGCAGGGCGCCGTGGCGCGCGGCTTCAACCTCTGGCGCGTCGATGAGGGCTGCGTTTCCATCGCCCTCAACGAGACGGTGACGCGGGACGAGCTCGCCTCTCTCGCCGAGCTGCTCGGCGGCGGCGCGCTCGATGCGCTGCGGCCGGAGGCCAGCCTGCCGCCGGCCCTCGTTCGCCGCAGCCCCTACCTCACCGCCGAGGTCTTCCGCAGCCATCACTCCGAGCATGCGATGCTGCGCTACCTCAAGCGGCTCGAGGACAAGGACGTCGCGCTGAACCGCAGCATGATCCCGCTCGGCTCCTGCACGATGAAGCTGAATGCGACGGCGGAGATGATCCCGGTCACCTTCCCGGGCTTCGCCGACATTCACCCCTTCGCACCGGAGGATCAGGCCGAGGGCTATTTCGAGATGATCAAGCGGCTGGAGTCCTGGCTCTGCGCCATCACCGGCTTCGCCGCCGTCTCGCTGCAGCCGAATGCCGGCAGCCAGGGCGAGTATGCCGGCTTGCTCGCCATCCGCGCCTGGCACCGCGCCCAGGGCAACGCGCAGCGCGATGTCTGCCTCATCCCCTCCAGCGCCCATGGCACCAACCCGGCCTCGGCGGTGATGGCGGGGATGAAGGTCGTCGTCGTCGGCTGCGACCGCGACGGCAACGTGGACCTCAAGGACCTGGAGGCCAAGGCGGCGCAGCATGCGGAGAGGCTCGCCGCGCTGATGGTGACCTACCCCTCCACCCATGGCGTCTTCGAGGAGCAGATCCGCGAGATCTGCGCCCTGATCCATCGCCATGGCGGGCAGGTCTACATGGACGGCGCCAACATGAACGCCCAGGTCGGCCTGACCTCGCCGGCCGCCATCGGCGCCGATGTCTGCCACCTGAACCTGCACAAAACCTTCTGCATCCCGCATGGCGGCGGCGGCCCGGGCGTCGGCCCGATCGGCGTCGCGGCGCATCTTGCGCCACACCTGCCGAACCACCCCTTCCACCGCGGCGCCGGCCCGGCGACGGGCTATGGCCCCGTCTCCTCGGCGCCCTTCGGCAGCGCCGCCATCCTGCCCATCTCCTACGCCTATATCCGCATGATGGGCGCCGAGGGGCTGACGCGGGCGACTGCGGTTGCGATCCTCTCCGCCAACTACATCGCCCGCCGGCTGGAGGGGCACTTCCCCGTGCTCTACCGCGGCCTGCGCGGCATGGTGGCGCATGAGTGCATCCTCGACTGCCGCGGCTTCCAGCAGGGCGGCGGCGTGATGGTCGAGGACATCGCCAAGCGGCTGCAGGACTACGGCTACCACGCGCCGACCATGTCCTGGCCCGTCTCCGGCACGCTGATGGTGGAGCCCACCGAGAGCGAGCCGAAGGAGGAGCTGGACCGCTTCTGCGACGCCATGATCGCCATCCGCGCCGAGATCCGCGCGGTGGAGCAGGGCCGCAGCGACCGCGCCGACAACCCGCTGAAGAACGCGCCCCATACCGCCGCCGAGGTCATGGCGAGCGAGTGGACGCATCCCTACAGCCGGGAAGAGGCGGCCTTCCCGCTGCCCTTCGTCCGCGGCAACAAGTACTGGCCGCCGGTCAAGCGCGTGGACAATGTCCATGGCGACCGCAACCTGGTCTGCACCTGCGCGCCGCTCGAGGCCTATGCGGAGCGGATGCACCTCCAGGCCGCGGAGTGACGGTGCGGCCCTGGCGGCGGACGGGCAACCGCACCGTCCACCGCGACCGCTGGGTCCATCTCCGCGCCGAGGCCTGGGAGACCGGGGCCGGCGCGGTGCTCGACCCCTGGTACATGCTCGACTGGGCGGACTGGGTGAATGTCGTGGCGCTGACGCCGGATGGCCGGCTGGTGCTGGTGCGCCAGTTCCGCCCCGGCCTCGGCGGCATGACGCTGGAGCTCCCCGGCGGCATCGTGGAGCCAGGGGAAGCCGACCCGGTCGCCGCCGCCCGCCGCGAATTCACCGAGGAGACGGGCTACGACGCCCCCGCCTTCCGCCTCGTCGCCACGCTGCGGAACGACCCGGCCCATGCCGGCAACCGCGTCCACGTCGTCCTCGCCGAGGGCGCCGTCCCGGCCGGCGCCCAGCGCCTCGATCATGGCGAGGAGATCGCCGTGGAGGTCCTGCCGCTGGCCGCCGTCCTCGCCGGCCTGGCCGAGGGGGCGGTCGCCAATGCCAACCATGTCGGCGGCCTCCTGCTCGCCTTGCGGGAAAGCGGCCGGCTGGGCGCCTGAACCGTCAGCGGGACGCGGCGTTCCGCCCGGGTGACCACCCTCCGGACCCGATGCAACGCCGCCGCTTCCTCGCCCTTGCGGGCCTCGCCACCAGGCCCGCCCCCCTGGCCGCCGCGCCGGCGCCCATGATCCGCGACACCTGGACCGACCCCGCCCGCAACCGCAGCCTGCCGGTGCTGATCCGCCTGCCCGATGCGGAGGGCCCGGCCCCGGCGGTGCTGGTCTCCCACGGCCTCGGCGGCTCGCGCGAGGGGCTGGCCTATCTGGGCCAGGCCCTGGCCGAGGCCGGCTTCCTCGTCCTCCATGTCCAGCATCCGGGCACCGATGCCGGCCTGTGGCAGGGCCGGGCCGACATCTCGGCCGCCATGGCCGCCGCGGCGCTCGATGCCGGCCAGGCCTTCGCCCGGTTGCAGGACGGGATCTTCGCGCTCGGCGAGCTGACCCGCCGCCCCGGCTTGCGGGAGCGGGTGGACGCGCAGCGCCTCGCCGCCGCCGGCCATTCCTACGGCGCCTGGCTGGTGCAGCACCTGCTCGGCCAGCGCCTGCCGGGCGGCGACCATGGCCTCGCCCTGCCCGATGCGCGGCTGAAGGCCGGCATCGCCCTCTCGCCCATCCCGCCGCGCGGCCTCTCGCCCCGCTTCGCCTTCGGCCGCATCGCCCGGCCGATGCTGCACGTCACCGGCACGCTCGATTCCGGCTTCATCGACAGCGTCACGGCGGAGGACCGGGAGCTGCCCTTCCGCTCCATCAGCGGCCCGCCCCAGGCCCTGGCGGTGCTGGCCGGCGCCACCCATGCCGCCTTTGCCGATGAGCGCGCCGCCGGCCCGCGCTGGGCCGACCCGGCCTTCCATGCCCGCACGGCGGGCCTCGCCACGGCCTTCCTCCGCGCCACGCTGCTCGGCGATGCCGCCGCGCGCGCGGCGCTGCTCGCCGGCATGCCCGGGTTGCTGGCGCCGGGCGACCGCCTCACCTGCAAGGATTTCGGATGATGGCCGACCAGAAGCCGACCGGCGCTGCCGAGACGATGAACACCGCCGACCCCAATTCCAAGACGACGGCGGCCAAGGTGCAGCAGGGCGGCACCACGACCAACCCGAAGGCCAAGGTTCCCTCCGACCTCTACCCGGACCCGCCCGGCATCACCGACAGCACGCCGGGCGGACGCGACGACTGAAGCGCAACCGGCGGATGGCACGGCCTGGGGCGCCGCGGGCAGGCTGGCCCGATGCAACACGCGCCGCAGATGATCTCCCGCGACTGGGCCTTGCTGGTCGCTCTCTCCGTCCTCTGGGGCGGGTCCTTCTTCTTCGTTGGCGTGGCGGTCAGGGAATGGCCGCCGCTGCCGATCGTGCTGCTGCGCGTGGCGATCGCCGCGGCGGCGCTCTGGAGCCTGGTCGCCGCGCTGCGGCTGCCGGTGCGGCGCGACCGCGCGGCGCTCGCTGCCTTCCTCGGCATGGGGCTGCTGAACAATGCGGTTCCCTTCGGCCTGATCGTCTGGGCGCAGGGCAGCCTGCCCTCGGGCGTCGCCTCCATCCTGAACGCCACGACGCCGCTCTGGGGCGTGCTGGTGGCGCATGCGGCGGGGGCCGAGCGCGCGACGCCGCGCCGCCTGGCGGGGACCCTGCTGGGCTTCGCCGGCGTCGCGGCGATGGTCGGCGCCGACCTTGCGGGGGGCCTCTCCGGCCATGCGCTGGCGACGGCGGCGATGCTGCTGGCGACCTTCGCCTATGCCCTGGCCGGGCTGTTCGGCCTGCGGGTCCGCGCGCTCGGCATCCCGCCGCTGGTCGCGGCGGCGGGCCAGACCACGGCATCGACCCTGCTCCTGCTGCCGCCGGTCCTGCTGCTCTCGCCGCCCTGGGCCTTGCCGGTGCCCTCGCCCGCGATGGCGGCGGCGCTGGCGGGGCTCGGCCTGCTCTCCACCGCGCTCGCCTATCTGCTGTATTTCCGGCTGCTGGCCTCGGCCGGGCCGGTGAACCTGCTGCTGGTGACCCTGCTGGTGCCGGTCTCCGCCATCCTGCTCGGCGCGCTGGTGCTGGGGGAGGCCTTGGCGCCCCGCCATGCGCTCGGCATGGCGGGGGTCGCGGCGGGGCTGGCGCTGATCGACGGGCGCCTCGTCAGCCGCTGGAGGCGCCGAGGCGCGGCGGCTTGATCCCCGCCAGCTCGCACTGCGCATCGAGCATCGCCGAGAAATCCTTCTGCCCCCAGCCGCGGCCGCGGGCGCTGCTGAAGGCCTCGCGCGCGGCAGCCGCCACCGGCAGCGTCACCTTCGCCGCATTCGCCGCCTGGACGATCAGCGACAGGTCCTTGTGCGCCAGGTCGATGGCGAAGCCCGGCTCGGTGTCGCCCGCCAGCACCTTGTTCGGCCAGTTCACCTTGAGCTGGCCGTTGGTCGCCGTCGTCCCGTGCAGTACCTCCAGCGTCTTCTCGAGGTCGAGGCCGAAGGCGGCGGAGAGCGACAGCGCCTCCGCATTCAGCTGGCAGAGGATGATGGCGAGGTAGTTGTTGACCAGCTTGGTCCGCGTCCCCGCGCCGGGCCCGCCGCAATGGTGGATGGTCGTCCCCATCGCCTCCAGCAGCGGCTTGACGCGCGCGAAGTCGGCCTCGCTCGCGCCGACCATGAAGAGCGATTCGCCGCGATCCGCATGCAGCGCCAGCCGCCCGACCGGCGCATCGACGAAGCCGATGCCGCGCGCGGCGCAGGCGGCGGCCAGTGCATCCGTGGTCTCCGGGTCCACCGTCGACATGTCCATCACCAGCCCGCCCGGCTTGATGTTGGCGAGGATGCCGTCGGCGCCGAGGATGGAGGACTGCACCTCCCGCGGCCCGGGCAGCATGGTCAGCACCACGTCGCTCGCTTGGGCGACGGCGGCAGCGCTGCCGGCCGAGGCGGCGCCCAGCTCCTCCAGCGCCGCCACCGGCCCCGGCGCGATGTCGTGCACCGTCAGCGGATGCTGCTTGCGGCGGATGTTGGAGGCCATGCCGCGCCCCATCCGCCCGAGGCCGATGAACCCGATCCTGTCACCCATGCGTCGTCTCCCTTTGGAACGGGAAGACTGGCATCGCGCCGCCGGCGCGGAAAGCCATCCGCTCGTTGCGCTGGGCGCCGCTTCCGCGCAAGCTGGGCCTGGGAAACGAAACAAGGGAGTCTTCCTGCATGAACCGCCGCCGCTTCATCGCGACGGGCGCTGCCGGCACGGCCGGCGCCGCTGCGCTGGCCACGCCGAACCTCGCCTCCGCCCAGCCGCGCATCCGCTGGCGCTGCCCGGGCAGCTTCCCGAAATCCCTCGACACCCTTTGGGGCACGCAGGAGTTCATCGCCAGGCGCGTCTCGGAGATGACCGACGGCGCCTTCCAGATCCAACCCTTCGGCCCGGGCGAGCTTGTGCCGGCGCTGCAGGTGCTCGATGCCGTGGGCAACGGCAATGTCGAATGCGGCTACACCAGCGCCTACTATTACCTCGGCAAGGATCCGTCGCTGGCGATCGCCACCTGCATCCCCTTCGGCCTGTCCACCCGCCAGCACTGGGCGTGGCTGACCCATGGCGGCGGGCGTGATCTCTATGCCGAGGTCTACCGCGACCAGGGTGTCGTCGGCATCCCGGCCGGCAACACCGCGGCGCAGATGGGCGGCTGGTTCAGGAAGGAGATCAAGTCGGTCGAGGACCTGAAGGGGCTGAAATTCCGCATCGCCGGCTATGGCGGCAATGTGCTCAGCAAGCTCGGCGTGGTGCCGCAGCAGATCGGCGGGTCGGACATCTACCCGGCGCTGGAGCGCGGCGTGATCGACGGCGCGGAATGGGTCGGGCCCTATGACGACGAGAAGCTCGGCTTCAACCGCGTCGCCCAGTACTACTACTATCCGGGCTGGTGGGAGTACTCGCCCTCCATCGACATGATGGTCAATGCCAAGGCCTATGACGAGCTGCCGGCCCAGTACAAGGCCGTGCTGAACGCCGCCTGCACCGAGGGCTGGCATTGGATGGCCGCGCGCTATGACGTGCTGAACCCGGCCGCGCTGCGCAGGCTCCTCGCCTCCGGCACCCAGCTCCGCGGCTTCCCGCGCGACGTGCTGACCGCCTGCTACAAGGCGAGCCAGGACCTCTATGCCGAGATCGGCGGGCAGAATCCGCGCTTCAAGCGCATCCACGAGAAATGGGATGCCTTCCGCCTCGAGCAGACCCAGTGGCTGCGCGTCGCCGAGGACTCGCTCGGCAACTTCCTCGCCGCCGCGACCGCGCAGCGGTGAGGGGGAGGGGGCGGCCCGCAGGCCGCCCCCGTTCCGGCGCTCAGCGCGCCGCCGGCATCCGCACCAGGCGGAGCTGGATGTAGTTGTCCGCCGTCTGCGGCACCTCGACGCCCTGCCGCGCCGCCCAGACGATCTGCTGCTGGTGCAGCGGGATATAGGCGACATCCTCCTGCAGGATCTTGCTCGCCTGGCTGATGAAGGACTGGCGCTTCGCCGGGTCCGTCTCCACCGCGATCTGGTCTACCAGCGCGTCGAAGCGCGGGTTGGAGTAGCCGCCGTTGTTGAAGACGCCGCGCGTGCCGTTCCGCGTGCCCGCCAGGCTGAAGAGCGCGTTGTGCGCGTCCGAGGTCGCCGGCGTCCAGCCCAGCATGTAGAAGCTGGTGTTGTAGCGCGGCGCGTTCACCTCGGCGAAGAAGCGGGCGCGGGTCTGGGCGTTCAGCGTCACCCGGATGCCGATGCGCGCCAGCATGGAGACGGTCGCGGTGCAGATCGCCTCGTCGTTCACGTAGCGGTCGTTCGGGCAGTCCATGGTGACGCCGAAGCCGTTCGGGTAGCCGGCATCGGCCAGCAGCTTCTTCGCCTCGTTGACGTTGACCGCCGGGCGGACGTCATCCGCCTCGACGAAGCCGTTCACCCCCGGCCCGTAGAGCAGGTTGGACGGCCGCGACTGGCCGCGCATGACGGTGCGCTGGATGGCGTTGACGTCGATCGCCAGCAGCATGGCGCGGCGCACCCGCACGTCCTGGAAGGGGTTCTTGCCCTCCACGTCCGACTTCAGCAGCTGCGGCCGCGACTGGTCCAGGCCGAGATAGATGGTCCTGAGCTCCGGCCCCTGGATGATGCGCACGCCCGGCGTGTTGGAGATGCGCGTCACGTCCTGCGGCGGGACGGTGTAGATGAAGTCGACTTCGTTCGAGAGCAGCGCCGCGACGCGCGTGGCGTCATTGGCGATGACGTTGAACTCGACGCGCTGGAGGTTGTGCACCGGCTTGTCCCACCAGTTGGGATTCGGCTGCAGCACCGTGCGGCGGTCGGGCTCTCGGCTCACCAGCAGGAAGGGGCCGGTGCCCATGGCGTTGCGCGTCGCGAAATTCTCCTCGCGCGAGGTGAGGTCCGCCGGGCGCGTGGCGTTGTTCTTCTCGGCCCAGGCGCGGGAGAACATGCCCCAGTTGGTGATCTCCTGGATCAGGATGGGGTTCGGCTGGTGCGTCTCGAAGTCGACGGTGTGGTCGTCGACCTTGCGGATCTCCTTCACCGAGGCCAGGACGGACTGGATGTTGGAACCCTGCGCCCGAGCGCGCTGGGCGCTGAACACCACGTCGTCGGCGGTGAAGGGCGTGCCGTCGCTGAACTTCACCCCTTGGCGGAGATGGAAGCGCCAGACGGTGGGCGAGGGCTGCTCCCACCGTGCGGCCAGCGCCGGCTCCGGCTCCATCTGCGCATTCCGCCGCACCAGCGGCTCGTAGAAGTTGGACCCGAAGGACAGCAGGAAGGTCTCCTGCCGGGTATAGGGATCCATCGAGTTGGTGTCGCCATCATTGGCCCAGCGGAAGGTCTGGGCCTGGGCGCAGAGGGCGGTGCCGCAGAGCAGGGCAGCAGCCAGGGCAAAACGACGCATTGTTGTTGGGTCTCCCAGCGAAATCGACCTGGGCAACCTAACCCGGAGCGCCGCGCCCGAAAAGCAGAACGGAGGCCTTTCGGCCTCCGTCCGTAACAATCCAGGAGACGGCAGCGGGCGTCAGGCGCGCAGCCGCGCCGGCAGTCCCGCGACCGCGCTGTCGATCAGTGCCGCATCGGCCTTGGCGTCGATCCGTTCGGCGATAACGCTGCGCGCCGCCGCCACCGCGATGTCGGTCGCAGCGCCCCGCACTTCGGCCACCGCCCCGGCCTCCGCCGCGGCGATGCGGTCGAGCGCCATGCGCTCGCGCCGCTTGGCCGAGGCTTCCGCCTCCGCCGCCGAGGCCTCGCCGACGCGCTGCGCCTCGGCCTGGGCACGGGCCAGCAGCTCCTGCGCCTCGGTCAGCGCTGCGGCGCGGTCGGCCTCGGCCTGCTTCAGCAGCGCCTCCGCCTCGACCCGCAGGCGGGAGGCCTCGGCGAGCTCGGCCCGCACGCGGTCCGCCTTCGCATCCAGCATCCCGGTGATGCGCGCCCAGGCCATCCGCCCGACGAGCAGGAAGAAGATGACGAAGGAGACCGCGACCCAGAATTTCGGGTCGAGCCAGAAGTGTTCGTAATGGTGACCCATCAGGCCTGCCCCCGCGCCGCGAGCTCACGCTCGACTGCCTTGGCAATGGCGGCGCTGTCGCTCCGGCCGATCAGCCGGGTGACGAGCGCATCCGCGGTGTCGGTCGCCACCTGGCGCAGCGCGCCCATGGCATTGTCCCGCGCCGAGGCGATCTGCTGCTCGGCCGCCTCGATCTGCGCGGCGAGCCTGGCGTTGAGCGCCTCGGCCCGCGCCGCTGCCTCGCCCTGCGCCTTCTGGGTGGCGGCGGCAACCGCAGCCTGCGCCTCGGCCCGTGCCTTGGCGGTCGCGGCCTGGTGGTCGGCCATCGCGGCATCGGCCCGCTGCTTCGCTGCCTGCGCGCTCTCGAGGTCGCCTTCGATCCGCGCGCGCCGCGCCTCCAGCACGCCTTCCACCTGCGGCAGCGCGTAGCGCGCCATCACGTAGTAGAGGGCGCCGAAGATGATCAGCATCCAGATGACCTGGGCGATCGTCCACGGATTGCCGAAATCCAGCTGCGGCATGCCGGCGCTGCTGGTCGCGCCCGGATGCTCGGACGCCACCTGCGCCATGGCGGGCAGGGTGGCGAGCGAGAGCAGGGCCGCGATCCGGATGGTCTTCTTCATGCTCGTCTCCCTTGCATGGCGAACGGAGGGCAGCCGGCTGCCGCCCCCCGTGCGGCCAGGCTCAGGTGAAGAGGATGAGGAAGGCGATCAGCAGGGCGAAGAGCGCCACCGCTTCCGTCAGGGCGAAGCCCAGGATGCCGATCGGGAAGACGGCGTCACGGGCGGCCGGGTTGCGCGCCACGCTGGTGATCAGCGAGGAGAAGATGTTGCCGATCCCGAGACCGACGCCGAACAGCGCGATGACGGCGATACCGGCCCCGAGGGCCTTGGCGGCAGCGACTTCCATGTGAGTGTCCCTTCAGGGGTGGTGTGGTTGTGGAAGGTCCGAACGACGGCGGGCTCAGTGCAGGTGCACCGCGTCGTGCAGGTAGATGCTGGTCAGGATGGCGAAGACATAGGCCTGCAGGAAAGCGACCAGGATCTCGAACCCGACCAGGGCGACGTTCATCGCCATGGGCAGCGCCGCGCCGACGAGGCCCAGCACGCCGGCCGCCGAGCCGATCATCACGACAAAGGTGGCGAACACCTTCAGCATGACGTGGCCGGCGACCATGTTGGCGAAGAGACGGACGGAGAGGCTGATCGGCCGCGAGAGGTAGGAGATGACCTCGATCGGGATGATCAGCGGGGCGAGCGCCTTGGGCGCCCCCTCCGGGAAGAAGTAGCCGAAGAAATGTGTGCCGTGGATGGCCAGCGCCACCACCGTCACCACGACGAAGACCAGCGCGGCGAGGGCGAAGGTCACCGCGATGTGGCTGGTGAAGGTGAAGGCGTAGGGAAACAGGCCGATCATGTTGCCGAACAGGACGAACATGAAGATCGAGAAGACGAAGGGGAAGTAGCGCTTGCCCTGGTCGCCCACCTGGCCGGTGACGATGCCGTGGACGAACTCGTAGCCGCTCTCGGCCAGGGCCTGGAGCCGACCGGGGACGATGTCGCGCTTGGCCGTGCCCCACATCATCAGCGCGGTGATGAGCCCGAAGGCCAGCAGCATATGCGCGTTCGACTGGCTGAAGCGCACGGACTCGCCGAGGGCGCCCATGAACGGCACCAGCTCGAACTGGCTCAGCGCGTCGATAGCTTTGCCTTCAGCGGCCACAGCTGCCTCTCCCGTCGCGTCAAATCTTCCGGCCACTGCGCGGGTTGAACAGCCTGTAGATGTTCATGATTCCGGCAGCGGCGCCCGCCACGAAGAACAGCAGGAAAAGCCAGGGCTTCGTCCCGAGCCACCGGTCCAGCAGCAGCCCGATCCCGACCCCGACCACCAGGGCCGAGACCAGTTCGACGCCGACGCGGAACCCGATCCCCATCGGACCGGGCGGAAGACCCCCCTTGGCATCCTCGGCCGGCTTGTCGAGACCCTGGCGGGTCCGTGCCTCCCGAAGTCGCCGCTCGAAGTCGTCGCGCTCGTTCACCCTCGCTCCTCCGTCGGACCCCGGCGGAAGGCACCGGGCTCCTAAGGCCCCCCCCGCGGAGTGTCAATCCGTCGCGCGCCGCTATCGCCGAGGGCACGCGCTTTTCAGCCGATTCATGGCGGGTCGGTACGGTTTCACACCGCCTCGAAGGCGCCGCTCTGCTGCCGCCAGAGCCGGGCATAGACCCCGCCCCGCCGCAGCAGCCCCTCATGCGTCCCCTGTTCGGCGATGCGGCCGTGCTCCAGCACCACCAGCCGGTCCATCCGGGCGATGGTCGAGAGGCGGTGGGCGATGGCGATCACCGTCTTGCCCGCCATCAGCTCGGCCAACTGGTCCTGGATGGCGGCCTCCACCTCGGAATCGAGGGCGCTCGTCGCCTCGTCCAGCACCAGGATCGGCGCATCCTTCAGCAGGACGCGGGCGATGGCGATGCGCTGGCGCTGCCCGCCGGAGAGCTTCACTCCCCGCTCGCCCACATGGGCGTCGTAGCCCGCCCGTCCCCGCCAGTCCTGCAGCTGCTCGATGAACCCGGCGGCGGCGGCCCGGGCGGCGGCGGCCTCTACTTCCGTCATCCCCGCCTCCGGCCTCCCGTAGCGGATGTTCTCGCGGATCGAGCGGTGCAGCAGGGCGGTGTCCTGGGTGACGACACCGATGGCGGCGCGCAGGCTCTCCTGCGTCACCCCGACGATGTCCTGGCCGTCGATCAGGATGCGCCCGCCCTCAGGGCGGAAGAAGCCGAGCATGAGGTTCACGAGGGTCGACTTCCCCGCCCCCGAATGCCCGACCAGCCCGACGCGCTCCCCGGGCGCGATGGTGAGGTCGAGGCCCTGGATCACCCCCGTCTCGCGCCCATAGGCGAAGCGCACCCCCTCGAAGCGGATCTCGCCGCGCGGGACCCGGAGCGGCACCGCCCCCGGCGGGTCGGGCGCGGTGGGGGGGACCGCGATGGAGTTCATCGCCTCCTGCACCACGCCCAGATTCTCGAAGATCGCGGTGACGTTGAAGGCCACCCAGCCGGAGATGTTGGCGATCTGCCAGGCCATCGGCAGCGCCGTCGCCACCGCCGCGAGGCCGATCTGCCCGTGGCTCCAGAGCCAGATGCCGGTCGCCGCGGTGGCCGTCAGCATCGCGGCGTTCAGGGTGCCGAGCAGGAAGCCGTTCAGCGTGACGAGGCGCATCTGCCGCTGGAAGGCGGCATTCAGCCCGAGCAGCCCCTCGCGGACGAAGGCATCCTCCTGCTCGGCCCGGGCGAAGAGCTTCACCGTCTGGATATTCGTATAGCTGTCAACGATCCGCCCGGTGAGCTGGCTGCGCTGGGCGCTCGCCTCGCGGGATCGGTCCCGCATCCTGGGCACGAGGAAGCGCAGCAAGGTCGCATAGGCGCAGAACCACACGGCGATCGGCATGGCCAGCCGCCAGTCGGCCCCCGCCAGCAGGCCGAGCGCCGCGGTGCCGTAGACCAGGATGTACCAGACGGCATTGACCACCTGCACCACGCTTTCGCGCAGCGCCGGCCCCGCCTGCATCACCCGGTTCGAGATGCGTCCCGAGAAATCCTCCTGGAAGAAGGGCAGCCCCTGGCGCACCACCTGCCAATGGCTTTGCCAGCGCACCAGCGAGGTGAAATTCCCGTTGATGCCCTGCTGGGTGATGAGGTTCTGCAGCAGCAGCGCCCCCGGCCGCCCGACCAGCACCAGCGCCGCCATCCCGACCAGGCTCGGCCAGGCCTCGGCCCAGAGCCGGTCCGGCGCATGGCTGGTCAGCAGGGCGACCACCCGGCCGATCATCGCCGGAATGGCGGCATCCATCAGCGCCACCAGCAGCCCGGCGAAGAACAGCGCGGCGAAGAGCGCCCGCGCCTGGCTGATGAAGTGCCAGTAGAAACCGGCGAGGCTCCGCGGCGGCGGCCCCCCGGGGACCGCAGTGCCGAGGATCCGCGTGGCAGGGGATCCGGGAGGCGCGACCGGGTCAACCAGGCGCTCAAAGAAGCGGAAAGGCATGGCGCCACAACGCGCCCGCCGGCCTCCGAGGTCAAGCAATGGCGAGGCCGGCCGCCGCTCCCGCTTCACGAAATCGCGCGGTGAGGCGTCCCTCGACGCCTGAGATCGTTGTCAGCGCAATGATCTACTTTTCGGCTTTCATGGCCGCCATTGGCCGGGCGCAATCCCTGCCGCTCTGGCTGCGCCTTCTCCTGACCGGGCTGGTCGTCCTCGGCGCCTTCGTCGCGCGGGAGGGAGTCGGCACGCTGCTGCCAAGCACCAACGTCTTCCTGATGCCGATCCTCGGCGTCCTCGTCAGCGCCACGCTGTTCGGCAGCACGGCCGGGTTGTTCGCCACCGCCATCTCCGCCTTCTGGCTGTGCTGGGCCTACCTGCCGCCCCATGGCAGCCTCCAGGTGGGGGATCCCCGGCAGCTCTGGGCGCTCGGCCTGTTCATCCTGATCTGCATCTTCATCAGCCTGGTCATCGGTGCCTCCCAGGCGACGCTGCTGCGGCTTCGCGACGCGCATGAGGCGCTGGCCCGCACCGACGCCCAGCGCCGCCTGCTGCTGCAGGAATTCCGCCACAGGACCCGGAACGACCTGCAGTCGCTGGTCGCCCTGCTGCTGCTGCGCGCCCGCGCCGCACCCTCCTCCGCGGCCCAGGACGGGCTGCGCGAGGCGGCCGAGCACGCCCGGGCACTCGCCCGCGTCCATACGCTCCTCGCCCAGGAGGCGATCCATGAGGACGACCCGGCCCTGGTCGACAGCCGCGCCTTCGTCGAGGGCCTGGCGATGGAACTCGCCCGGACCCATGCGACGGAGGGCCTGCGCCCCGTCGTGCTGACGGCGGAGGCGGAGACCCATCCGCTCGATTCCGAGCGCGCCATCCTGGTCGGGCTGGTGCTGAACGAATGCGTCACCAACGCGCTGAAATACGCCTTCCCCGACGACCGGCCGGGACGGGTCCAGGTGCGCTTCACGCGGCTCGACGGCCACTTCCTGCTGACCATCGAGGATGACGGCACCGGCACCTCGCCGGAGGACCAGACCGGCAGCGGCAGCCGCACCCGCCCGCTCGGCACCGGCCTCGGCACGCGGCTGCTGCGCGGCATGGCCGCGCAGCTGCGCGGCAGCTTCACCCGCGGCCCGGGGGCGGGCGGCGCCGGCACCCATGTGGAGCTGCGCTTCCCCGCCCAGGCGCCCGGGCGCAGGGGGTGAGCCCTATTCCGCCGCCTGCTGCCCCTCCACCATCTCCACCGCCCGGCCGAGATCGACGCTGAGCAGCCGGCTCACCCCGCGCTCCTGCATGGTGACGCCGTAGAGCCGGTGCATCCGCGCCATGGTCAGCGGGTGGTGGGTGACGATGAGGAAGCGCGTGCCGCTCTCGGCCGCCATCGCCTCCAGCAGGTCGCAGAGCCGCTCGACATTGGCGTCGTCGAGCGGCGCATCCACCTCGTCGAGCACGCAAACCGGCGCCGGCTGGCAGCGGAAGACCGCGAAGATGAGCGAGAGCGCGGTCAGCGCCTGCTCGCCGCCCGAAAGCAGCGAGAGGGCCGAAAGCTTCTTCCCCGGCGGCTCGGCATAGATCTCGAGCCCCGCCTCCAGCGCATCCTCCGAGCCGACGAGCGCCAGATGCGCCCGCCCGCCGCCGAAGAGCCGGCCGAAGAGGCTCTGGAACTCGGCGTTCACCCGGTCGAAGATCGTCCGCAGCCGCTCCCGCCCCTCGCGGTTCAGCGCGCCGATCGAGCCGCGCAGCTTGGCGATGGCGGTGCCGATCTCCTCCCGCTCGCGGGTGATGGTGGCGATGCGGGCCTCGATCTCCTCCATCTCCACATCGGCGCGGAGGTTGACGGGGCCCATCTCCTCCCGCTCGCGGGCCAGGCGTTCCAGCTTGCGCCGGGCGCGGTCCTCGGCGGCATCGGAGAGCTCCTCCGGCGCCGGCAGCGCCGCGCCCTCGCCGAGGCGTTCGTTAACGCGCTCCTCGACGGCCGCGGCCGCTGCCTCGGCCTGGCTCGCGGCCCCTTCGGCCCGCAGCTGCGCCTCGCGCGCCGCGGCGAAGGCGGCATCCGCCTCCCGCCGTGCCTCGGCCGATGCCTGCCGCTCCGCCTCGGCGGCGGCGAGGGCGGCGGCGGCCGTCGCATGCGCCGCCTCGGCCTCGGCCAGCACCGTCCCGGCCTGGCGACGGGTTGCCGCCGCCGCCTCCGGCAATGCGGCGAGCTCGTCATGCGCCGCCCTGGCCTCCGCCGTGCGCTGGCGCAGCTCTTCCAGCCGCCCGGCCGCATCGGCCCGGCGTCCGGCCCAGTCCGCGCCCTCGGCGGCGATGGCGGCCCGGCGGGTCGCCAGCCGCTCGCGCTCGGCCCGCAGCGCGGCCTGCGCCTCGAGCGCCGCCCCTTCCTGCGCCCGCGCACCGGACAAGGTGCCCCGTGCCGCCTCCACGCCGGAGCGGATGCCGCCCAGGTCCGGCAGCGCCGACTGCGCCGCCCGTGCCCGCTCCAGCGCCGCCTCGGCCTCGGCCGCATCGGCGGCGATGCGCCCGAGCTGCGGGGCGAGGGCGGCGGCTTGGCTCTCCGCCTGCGCCGCGGCGGCGGTGAGCCGTGCCGCCTCCTCCCGCGCCGCCTGCACGGCCGCCTCGGCCCCGCCGCGCGCCGTGCGCGCCGCCGCCTCGGCCGCGACGGCCTCGGCCTCGCGCTGCCGCAAGGCCTCGGCCGTGCGCCGCAAGCCATCGAGATCGGGCAGGCCGGCCTGCGCCTCGCGCAGCGCGGCCAGCGCTGCCTCGGCCTCCGCCCGCTCCGCTCCGAGCCGCTCGAGCTGCGGGGCGAGGGCGCCGATCCGGCTCTCCGCCTGCGCGGCCGAGGCTACGAGGCCGGCGGCTGCCGAGCGCGCGCGCTGGAGCCCGGTCTCGGCTTCGGCGCGGTGGCGACGCGCGGCGGCCTCGGCCGCGCCGGCCTCCGCCTCAGCCCGCGCCGCAGCCTGAACCTCGGCCGCCGCCGCCTCGGGAGCGGGGAGGGCGGCCAACGCCTCGGCGGCTGCCTGCTCGGCCGCCTCTGCCTCTGCCAGCGCCTCGGCCAGCCGCGCGAGCTGCGGCTCCAGCGCGCCGAGCCGGCTTGCCGCCTCGGCGGCGGCGGCGGCCAGACGGCTGGCTTCGGCCCGCGCTGCGGCGAGCCGGGCTTCGGCAAGGCGCCGGGCCTCGCGCGCACCGGCCTCGGCGGTGCCGGAAGCGGCCTCGGCCGCCTCGGCCGCCGTGCGCAGGCCGGCCGCGGCGGACGCTGCCGCCTCCGCATCGCCGAGCCGTGCGCGGGCCGCGGCGAGGCGGTTGCGCTGCTGCAGCCGCACCGCGCCGGGATTGGGCGCATCGGCGCGCGCGGTGTGCCCGTCCCAACGCCAGGCGGCGCCGTCGCGCGCCACCACGGCCTGGCCCGGTGCAAGCCGCGCCTGCATCGCCGCCCCATCTGCCCCCTCGGGCAGCAGGCCGATCTGGGAGAGGGCCCGGGCGAGGGCGGGAGGTGCCTCGACCAGGGTGGCCAGCGGCGTGAGCCCGGCCGGCAGGGCGGGCGCGGCCTCGAAGGCCGGCAGCTGGCGCCAGTGCCGGGCGGCGGCGGGGTCGGCCGGGCTTTCCAGCGCCTCGCCGAGCGCCGCGCCCAGGGCGCCCTCCAGCCCCGGCGGGACGGAGACGGCATCGAGCACCGGCGGTGACGCGCTCCCGGCCGCCTCGCCGGCAGCCAGCGTCTCGCTCAGCGCCTCGACCTCGGCGGCGGCGCGGGCGCGGTCGGCCTCGGCCTCAGCGGCGGCGGCGCGGGCCTCGGCATGGCGGGCGGCGGCGGCAGCGCGCGCAGCCTCTGCCTCGCCGACGGCAGCCAGGGCGGCGGCGAGGGCAGCCTCGGCTTCCGCGGCCATGGCCTGGGCGGCGTCGAGGGTCTCGGCCGGCACGGCGGCGGCGCGGGCGGCATCCCGCTCGGCCAGCAGCTTCGCATGCTGCGCCCGGGCGCCGGCGGCGCGCTGGCCGGCGGCGGCCTGCTCCGCCTGGGCGCGGTCGCGGCCGCTCCGGGCCTCGACCATGCGGCGGCGGGCGGTGGCATGCGCTTCCTGCGCGGCGACGCGGGCGGCCTCGGCGGCGTCGAGGCGGGTACGCGCCTCGGCCAGGGCGACCTCGGCGGCGGCGGTCGCGGCCTCCGCCTCGGCCAGCCGCTCCGGCGCGATGCGCTGGGCGAGGGCCGCGTCATGGTCGGTGGAGAGGCGGCCATGCTGGGCGGCGATGCGCCCTGTGCGCTGCTCGGCCTCGGCGAGGGCGGTGCGGGCGCGGGCCGCCTCGGCCTCGGCGGCGGCGGTGTCGCGCCGGGCCGTGGCGTGGGCCTCCTGCGCCGCGGCGCGGGCGGCCTCGGCCTCGGCGAGGGCGGTGCGGGCACCCTCCAGCCGCGTCACGGCCTGGCTGGAGGCCGCCTCGGCCGCCTGCAGCCGGGCGGGCGCGAGGCAGGCGGCCAGGGCCGCCGCATGCTCGGCCGCCAGCGCATCGCGCTGCGAGACCAGCCGCCGCGCCCGCTCGGTGCTGGCGGCGAGCTCCATGCCCGCCGAATTGACGCGGGCGGCGATGGCGGCCGCATCCTCCGTCGCCGCATTGGCGGCGCGCTCGGCGGCCCGCGCCGCCTCCGTCGCCTCGGCGAGCGCCGCCGCGGCGGCCTCCAGCCGGGCGGGCAGGCTCGCCTCCGCCTCAGCGAGCGCGGCGTCCTCGCGCGCCAGCCGCCGCTCGGCCGCCAGCGCATCGCCCTCCACCGCCTCGGCATGGGCGAGGTCGCGGGTGATCTGGGCGAGCCGCGCCTCGGCCGCGGCCAGCGCCTCGCGCGCGCGGCGCTCCTCGGCATCCAGCCCCTCGGCCTCGACGCGCCGACGCTCCAGCGCGGTGCGCGCCATGGCTTCCGCCTCGCGCGGCGCCGGGATGCCCCGCTCGGCGGCGAAGCTCCGGATCGCCGCCGCCTCGGCCTCGGCCCCGGCCGCCTTGGTCACCGCCAAGGCGCGGGCGAACTCCGCCGAGGCGAGCGCCAGCGCCGCCTGCGTCCGGGCGCGCAGCAGGGCGAGCCATTCCGCCTCCGCCCCGCGCACTAGGCCCGAGAGGTTGCGGTAGCGGTTGGCCTGCCGCGCCTGGCGCTGCAGCGACTGCCGCTGGGTCTCGAGCTGGCCGAGCAGGTCCTCCGCACGGCCCAGATTCGTCTCCGCCTGGCGCAGCTTCAGCTCCGCCTCGTGCCGCCGGGCGCGGAGGCCGCTGATGCCGGCCGCCTCCTCCAGCACCTGCCGCCGCTCCTCCGGCTTGGCGCCGATCATGGCGGAGACGCGCCCCTGGCTCACCATGGCCGAGGCGCGGGCGCCCGAGCCGATATCGGCGAACATGGTCTGCACGTCGCGCGCCCGGACCTCGCGCCCATTGATCCGGAAGGAGGAGCCGTCGCCGCGCGCGATGCGCCTGATGATCTCGAGATCCGGCGCGTCGGTATGGGGCGGCGGGGCGAGGCCGGCTGCCTCCTCCAGGTAGAGCGAGACCTCGGCCAGGTTCCGCCCCGGCCGGGTCGCAGTGCCGGCGAAGATCACGTCCTCCATCTCGCCGCCGCGCATGGAACGGGCGGAGGTCTCGCCCATCGCCCAGCGCAGCGCCTCGACGACGTTGGACTTGCCGCAGCCATTCGGCCCGACGATGCCTGTCAGCCCCGGCAGCACCTCGACCAGCGTCGCCTCGGCGAAGCTCTTGAAGCCGGCGATGCGCAGCCGGGCGAGCGTCGCCCTCGGCGCATCGCGCCGAGGCTCTTCCGAGGCCGGGGCCTCCTCCGTCTGGACCTCGTCGCTCAACCGCGCCTCGCTTCCTCGAACAGCTGCTTGAACTTATCGAAGGGCATGTCGCCCGACTGGTTGATCGTCTTGCGGCCCTTGAAGGAGAAGCTCGGCGTGGCCGAGACGTTGAACTCCTTCTCCGCCGCCTGCCGCTGCGTGAGGATGGCGCGCTTCAGCCCGTCATCCGCCAACACCTCGTCGTATCTGGCGCGGCTCATGCCGGCGAGGGCGGCCATCTTCGCCAGCTCCTCGCGCGGGTCGCCGCGGGTGAAGGCCCAGCGGTCCTGGTTGGCCAGCAGGGCGCCGATGAAGCCCTCGTAGCGCTCCATCGGCAGGCTGCGGGCGACGCAGGCGGCGGCCAGCGCCAGCTGGTCGAGCGGGAAATCCACCCAGACCAGCCGCAGCGAGCCGGTCTCGATCAGGTCGCGCTTCACCATGGGGAAGGTGTTCTGGTGGAAGGCGGCGCAGTGGGAGCAGGTGAGGGAGTAGAACTCGGTCACCGTCACCGGCGCATCGGGCCGGCCGGTGCCGCGTTCGGCCATCCGCGGATCGGCGGTCTGGGCGAGGGCGGGCGCGGCGGCGAGGGCCGGCATCGCCAGGATCAGGCGGCGGGAGAGGGGCATGCGGCCTCCAGGCAGTGTCATCCTCGGTTCCGATAGACGCCCCGGGCGAGCTTTGCCAGCGCCTCGCGCAAATCCCCTGCCGGAAGGTTACCGAGCCCCGCCTCCACCCGCTCCGGCAGCGGCGCCTCCGGCTTCGGCCGCGGCCGCGCCGGGGCCGCGCTGGCGGCCTGCTGGACGAAGCGCAGCCGCTCCACCACCGGCTTGCCGAGCTGGGCGTTGATCCGCTCGATCAGCTGCGGCGCCAGATGGCTCAGCTCCATCGCCACCGGGCCGACGCAGCCGATGGTGAGCGTGCCCGCCGTCACCCGCTTCGGGCTGGTGACGGCGGCGAGGCTCGGCCCCACGATCTCCGCCCAGTCGGCCATCAGCAGGGCGCCGGCCGGGCTCTTCTTGCGGAAGACCGGCCGCGTCAGATGCGGAATGAGCGTCCCGAGCGGGCGCGGCCCCCAGACGAATCGCCGATCCTCGCTATCTTTCGCCATATGCCCTTACCCCCCGCCGCCGCGCTGCTCGCCTGGTACGACCGCCACCGCCGGACCCTGCCCTTCCGCCGCAGCGATGGCGGCCGCCCCGATCCCTACCGCGTCTGGCTCTCCGAGGTCATGCTGCAACAGACGACGGTGGCCGCGGTCGGCCCGCGATTCGAGCGATTCCTGGCCCGCTTCCCGGATGTCGAGGCTCTGGCCGCCGCCCCGGAGAGCGCGGTGATGGAGGAATGGGCCGGGCTCGGCTACTACGCCCGCGCGCGCAACCTGCATGCCTGCGCGCGGGCCGTCGCGGCGATGGGCGGCTTCCCCCGCACCGCCGAGTCGCTGCGCGCCCTGCCTGGCATCGGCGCCTACACCGCCGCCGCCGTCGCCGCCATCGCCTTCGACGAGCCGGTGATGCCGGCGGACGGCAATGTGGAGCGGGTCACGGCCCGCCTCCTGGCCGAGGAGACGCCGCTGCCGGCCGCCAAGCAGCGCCTCGCCGCCGCGGCCTCCGGCTTCATGGTGGATGCGGCGGCCCGCGCCCGCCCCGGCGACTTCGCCCAGGCGCTCTTCGACCTCGGCGCCACCATCTGCACGCCGAAGGCGCCGGCCTGCGCCCTCTGCCCCTGGCGCGGCGGGTGTCTCGCCCAGCAGCGCGGCATCCAGGGCGAGCTGCCGCGCAAGTCGCCGAAGCGCGCCCGCCTGCTGCGCCACGGCGCGCATTTCCTGCTGGCCGATTCCGAGGGGCGACTGCTGCTCCGCCGCCGCCCGCCGCGCGGCCTGCTCGGCGGCATGCTCGAACTCCCCGGCACCCCCTGGCGCGACGAGCCCTGGACCGAGGCGGAGGCCCTGGCCCATGCGCCCGTCCCCGGTCTCCCCTGGCGGCGCCTGCCGGGCGTCGCGCGGCATGGCTTCACGCATTTCGAGCTGGAGATGCTGCTCTACGCCGCAGCCGTCCCGCGCCTCGACCCGCCGGAGGGGATGGAGGCGCGCGACAGGGCGGAGGCGGCGACCGCCCTGCCGACGGTGATGCGGCGGCTGCTGGCCCTCGCTGGCTGAGGGCCGCTCAGCCCGGCTCCATCCCCGCCACGGCCAGGATGGCCGCCAGGCTCGCCGACATGCCGCGCAGGCTCTCGCCCGGCTCCACGTCGATCCACTCCTCCAGCGAAT
Organism: Belnapia sp.; assembly: GCF_059504005.1. NCBI lineage: Bacteria > Pseudomonadati > Pseudomonadota > Alphaproteobacteria > Acetobacterales > Roseomonadaceae > Belnapia > Belnapia sp. Next base: position 118,457 of record NZ_JCACHU010000182.1, read on the forward strand.
GCGCCCGCCCGCCGCGCCCGCCGGAGCCGATCTTGATCGCCGGGATGCCGAGGCTCATCGGGATGTTGGCATCCGTCGAGGAATATTCCTGCCGCGGCGCAAAGCCATGCGCGGCAACGGCGGCGACGGCGAGCTGCACGATCTCCGCTCCCGGCGCGGTATGCCCGGCCGGCCGGTCGCCGATCGGCGTCACCTCCGCCACGACCGGCCCCTCCCGCGTCGAGCGCGCGGCATTCTCGGCGGCAACAGCCGCCTCGACGCCCGCAAGGAACTCCCGCTCCAGCCGCGCCAGCTCCTTCGCGGATTGCGAGCGGAGGTCGACCTCCATCCACACCTCGTTCGGGATGGCATTCACCGAGGTCCCGCCGCCGAGCACGCTGACGCAATGCGTCGTCTGCGGCTCCCGCGGCGCCGTCAGCTGGGCGAGGGTGAGGGAGGCCCGCGCCATCGCATAGGCCGGGTTCACCAGGCCGAAGGCCGCGAAGCTGTGCCCGCCAGGGGCCCGGAAGGCGATGCGGTAGCGCTTGCTGCCGATGCCGCCCGTCACGATGCGGTCGACCTCCGGGCTGTCGACGGTGAAGAAGGCGCCGACCCGGTCGCGGTGCCGCCCCTCGGTGAAGAAGTGCCTGACGCCGCGCAGGTCGCCGAGCCCCTCCTCCCCCACATCGCCGAGGAAGAGGATGTCCGCCTGCGTCCGGATCCCCGCCGCATCCATGGCGCGGAGGAAGGCGAGGTTGACGGCGAGGCTCCGCGTGTCGTCGCCGACGCCGGGGGCGAAGAGCCTGGTTCCCTCGCGCCTGACCCGCACGTCGGTCCCCTCTGGGAAGACGGTGTCGAGATGCGCCGCGACGACGACGGTGGTGCCGTTGCCCGTGCCGCGCCTGCAGCCCATGACGTTGCCGACCGCGTCCTGCTCCACCTCCTCGAGCCCGTGCTCGCGTAGCATCCCGAGATAGGCGGCGGCGCGGCGCTCCTCCTTGAAGGGCGGCGAGGGGATCTCGGTCAGGCGGATGATGTCCCCGACGGTGCGGTCATGCTCCCGCTCCATCACCGCGACGGCGGCCTGGAAGCGCGGGTCGGCGAGGATGGCGGCGATGGTGTCCGCGGCGCTCATTGGCCCCCTCCCAGCAGCTCCGCCCGGATCTCGTCGAGCAGGCGCAGCCGGCCGCCCGGCAGCTCGACATGCCAGAAGGCCCAGCCGTTGCAGCTCGGCGCCTCCTGCACCGCGGCGCCCACCTGGTGGATTGAGCCCTGCGCCCGGCCGCAGCGGATCGAGCCATCCGCCGTCACCGTCGCCTGCCAGCGCCGCGCTCGGTCCACCAGGAGGGAGCCGGGGGGCACCAGGCCGCGCTCCACCAGCGCGCCGAAGGGGATGCGCGGCTGCTCGCGCTTGCCGGCCATGGTCAAGGCGGCGGTCTCCGACAGGGGCTCGATCGCATCCACCCGGGCCTGGGCGGCCTCGGCATAGGCGGGATCGCGCTCGATCCCGACATAGCGCCGGCCGAGCCGCCGGGCGACGGCGGCCGTCGTCCCGGTGCCGAGGAAGGGGTCGAGGATCACCTCCCCCGGATTGGTGCAGGCGAGGATGACCCGGTGCAGCAGCGCCTCCGGCTTCTGCGTCGGGTGGAGCTTCGCCCCCTTCGCGTCCCGCAGCCGCTCCTGCCCGGTGCAGAGCGGGATGAACCAGTCGCTCCGCATCTGCACGTCCTCGTTGAGCGACTTCATGGCGGCGTAGTTGAAGCGGTAGCGGCTCTCCTCGCCCCGGGCGGCCCAGATCAGCGTCTCATGCGCATTGGTGAAGCGCCGGCCGCGGAAGTTGGGCATCGGGTTCGCCTTGCGCCAGATGACGTCGTTCAGCACCCAGAAGCCGAGGTCCTGCAAGGCGGTGCCGAGGCGGAAGACGTTGTGGTAGCTGCCGATCACCCAGATCGTGCCGTCCTTGCGCAGCACCCGCCGCGCCTCGCCGAGCCAGGCGCGGGTGAAGGCGTCATAGGTGGCGAGGTCGGCGAAGCGGTCCCACTCGTCGTCGACGCCGTCGACCAGGCTGTCATCCGGCCGGCGCAGGTCGCCCTTCAACTGCAGGTTATAGGGCGGGTCGGCGAAGATCGCGTGCACCGAGGCCGGCGGCAGGCGCTGCATCTGTTCGATGCAGTCCCCGACCAGGATCTGGTCGAGTGCAAGGTCGAGCCCGGTCCCCAAGATAGCCTCCCCCAAGACTGGGCCCCACAACCCTTCCCGCACCGAATCGGCGAGGCGCCACAATCGCCGGGCGGACTCGCCGGGTCAACCAAAGCGAAGCGCCGCCTGGTCGACGGGCGCGAATCCCCGGCGGTGATGCGGCGAAGGCCCATGTTGGGCGAGCGCCGCGCGGTGCAGCGCCGTCGGGTAGCCGGCATGGCGGGCGAAGCCATAGGCCGGCCAGCGCGGGTCGAGCCGCGCCATCGCCCGGTCGCGCACCACCTTGGCGAGGATGGAGGCGGCGGCGATGGAGAGGCTGAGGCCGTCCCCGCCGACCACGCAGCGCACCGGGCAGGGCAGGGGCGGCGCGCGGTTGCCGTCGACCAGGGCGAGGGCGGGCGGCGCGGCCAGCCGGGCGACGGCGCGCGCCATGGCGAGGTGGGTGGCGCGCAGGATGTTCAGGCGGCCGATCTCGGCGGCGGAGGCGGCGGCGATGGCACACTCCGCCTCGCCCCGCGCCGCAGCCTCGCGCAGCGCGGCGAAGGCGGCCTCGCGCGCGGCGGCGGTCAGGCGCTTGCTGTCGTCGAGCAGCGCGGCCAGCGCCGGCGGCACGCCGCGCGGGAAGACGACGGCGGCCGCCAGCACCGGCCCGGCCAGCGGGCCGCGCCCGGCCTCGTCGACGCCGGCGACGCGGCCGCCGGCCTCGGCCTCCAGCGCGAAGTCAGGCCGGGGAGGCGAGGGGCTTGTCCTTCTCGACGATGTAGGTGGCGGCGATCTTCGAGGTCACCGGCCCGCCCCGGCCGCCATGCGGCACGCCGGGCGGCACCTGGAAGCCCTCGCCGGCCCTGTAGGTGCGGGCGGGCTGGCCCTCGACCTCGAGCATCACCTCGCCCTCGGTCACCACCGAGGATTCGACGCCCGGATGGGTGTGGCGGGCGATGACGGCATTGGGGGCGATCTCGATCGTCATCGGGATGGAGACCTTGCCGTCGCCCGGATAGTCGATGGTGCCGAGCATCCTGCGGCTGACGCCGCCCGTCTGCGCCGCCGCCCGCGTCGCCGCCAGGCCGACCGCGGCGCAGAGGGCGCAACCCATGAATCCCCGACGCGAGCGCATCCGTCCGTTCCTTTCCCAAGCGCACGAATCCTAGCGAAGGGCCGCGCGGGGGCATAGGCTTTCGATCAACCAAACAAGGGAGCGTCCCGATGCGCCAACGCCTGCTCGCGCCCGAACCCTCGCCGCCCTCCGTCTTCCTCGACCCGGCGAGCATGCCCTGGGAGGAGAGCGCCTTCCCCGGCATCCGCTCGAAGACCCTCTACAGCGACCCGTCCGGCATGTGCACGCTGCTGCTGAAGCTCGAGCCGGGCGCCGAGGTGCCCCTGCACGAGCACACGGCGATCGAGCAGACCTATGTGCTGGAAGGCCGCTTCGTCGACGAGGAGGGGGAGTGCCTGCCGGGCCAGTTCGTCTGGCGGCCGCAGGGTAACACCCATGTCGCCTGGGCGGGGCCGGAGGGCGCGCTGATCCTCGGCATCTTCCTCAGGCCGAATGTCTTCGCCGCCGGGCAGAAATTCTTCACCGCGGAGGAGTAGGGGGGGCGGATGGCCGGGCCGGGGGATGCTGGCCCGACCATCCTCTACAGCAGTTCCAACTGCCGCGCCGGCATGGGGGGCTCCGGCGGCGGGGCGAACTGGCTGCAGTCCAGGGCCTGGGAGGCGACGCGGCTGTTGCCGAAGCCAAGCTTGCGGGCTGCCAGGTGAAAGCGGTTGGCCAGCATGTCGGCATAGGGCCCGGTGCCGGTCTGGCGGGTGCCGAAGCGGCTGTCATACATGGCGCCCGCGCGCGTCTCGCGCACCAGGGCCAGGATGCGGGCGGCGCGGTCGGGGAGGTGGGTGCGAACCCACTCCTCGAACATCGCCCGGAGCTCGAGCGGCAGGCGCAGCAGCACATAGCCCGCGCGGGTGGCGCCGGCCTTGCAGCTTTCGGACAAAATGCGCTCCAGCTCCGCGTCGTTGAGGCCGGGGATCATCGGCGCGGCGAGCACGCCCGCGGGGATGCCGGCGCGGGCGAGGGCCTGGATGGCCTGCAGGCGCCGCAGCGGCGTCGCGGCGCGCGGCTCCATCCGCCGGGCGAGGGATGCGTCGAGCGTCGTCACCGAGAGGCAGACATGGACGAGGTTGCGCTGCGCCATCCGCGTCAGGATGTCGAGGTCGCGCAGCACGCCGGCCGACTTGGTCACGATGGTGACGGGGTGGCCGAAGCGCTCCAGCACCTCCAGCACCTGGCGGGTCAGCAGCAGGGTCCGCTCGACCGGCTGGTAGGGGTCGGTATTGGCGCCGAGCGCGACCGGCTTCGGGACGTAGCCGGGGCGGCGCAATTCCTTCTCGAGCAGCGCCGGCAGGTCGGGCTTGAAGAGCAGCCGCGTCTCGAAGTCGAGGCCGGGGGAGAGGCCGATATGGGCGTGGCTCGGACGGGCATAGCAGTAGATGCAGCCATGCTCGCAGCCGCGATAGCTGTTGATCGAGCGGTCGAAGCCGAGATCCGGGCTGTCGTTGTAGGTCAGCGCGCTGCGCGAGCGCTCGCGCAGCAGCGTGGTCGGCAGCGGCGGCAGGTCTGCAAGGTCGGCCAGGCTGTCCCAGCCGTCGTCGAAGGCCTCCCGCGCCGTGCTCTCGAAGCGAACGGGCGGGTTGGAGAGGGCACCGCGGCCCTTGCGCGTGCCCGTCAGGAGGGCGGAAACAGACGATCCGTCCGGCATGACGACCGTTCCTTCTCTGTTCCTTGGAACCCTGCCAAGGCGGAACCGGCCTGTCAAGAACATCGTAGGAACGCTTGGTTAAAGAATCCTTGGAACAAAGCCTGACTATCGTCATCCCGGCGCTGAACGCCGCCGGGAGCCTCGGCCCCGTGCTCGCCGCCTGCGCCGGGTTGCGGGTGGTGGTGGTGGATGGCGGCAGCACGGATGCCACCGCCGACCTCGCGCGGGCCGCCGGCGCGCGGGTGCTCGCCTCGCCGCGCGGGCGGGGGGTGCAGCTGGCGGCCGGGGCGGCGGCGGCCGAGGGCGCGTGGCTGCTCTTCCTCCATGCCGATACCAGGCCGGGGCCGGGCTGGCGGGAGGCGGTGCGGGCGGCGATGCGCGAGGCCGGCCGGGCGCATTACTTCCGCTTCGCCCTCGACGACCCCTCGCCCGAGGCGCGACGGCTGGAGCGGCAGGTCGCCTGGCGCTGCCGGGTGCTGGCCCTGCCCTATGGCGACCAGGGGCTGCTGATCAGCCGGGCGCTCTACGAGCAGGTCGGCGGCTTCCGCCCGGTCCCGCTGATGGAGGATGTCGACCTGGTGCGGCGGCTCGGCCGGCGGCGGCTGGCGCCGATGCCAGCCCTGGCGCTCACCTCGGCGGCGCGCTGGCGGCGGGAGGGGTGGCGGCGGCGCTCGGCCCGCAATTTGCTCTGCCTCTCGCTCTGGTTCCTCGGCCTGCCGCCGGGGGTGATCCGAAGGCTCTACGGATGAAGGGCGACGCGCTGATCCTGTTCGCCCGGGCGCCGCGGCTCGGCACCGTCAAGCGGCGGCTGGCCCGCGAGGTGGGCGATGTTGCGGCGCTGCGCTTCCATCGCGGCCAGGTGGCGCGGCTCGTCCGCCGGCTCGGCCATGACCGGCGCTGGCGCTTCGTCCTGGCGGCGACGCCGGACCGGGCGCGCTGGCGGGCCGGGGTGGCGCTGCACCCGCAGGGCGGCGGCGACCTCGGCGAGCGGATGGCCCGCGCCCTCGGGCGGCACCGCCGGGCGGTGCTGATCGGCAGCGACATCCCGGGCCTCGGCCCGGCCGACATCGCCGCCGCCTTCCGGGCGCTCGGGCGGGTGGATGCGGTGTTCGGCCCCTCGGAGGATGGCGGCTACTGGCTGGTCGGCTTCGGGCCGCGGCGGCCGGAGCGACCCTTTGCCCGGGTGCGCTGGTCGAGCGAGCATGCGCTGGCGGATACGCTCGCCAATTTCTCCCGCCACCGGGTGGCGTTGCTGCGGCGCCTGCGCGACGTGGACCATGCGGCCGACCTGCGGGCGCTGCGATAGGGAAGGTCACGGGTGGCCGGCTCGCGCGGAGCCGTGCCAGGATGCGCAAGGCCCGTGGGCAAGGCTCGCGGTCGAGAGCCGCCGGACCGGGGCGGCCAGGATCCGGTGGGCCGACCCGGCCTCGTTCAACCGGCCCCAGGAGGACCAGCCATGACCGCGCCGCTCGCCATCGGGTTCCTGCTGTTCCCGAAGCTTACCCAGCTCGACTTCACCGGGCCCTTCGAGGTGCTGAGCCGGCTGCCGGGGGCGGCGGTCCGGCTGATCTGGAAGGAGGCGGGGCCCGTGCGGGCCGATACCGGCCTCGTCATGCTGGCGGATACGGCGATGGCGGACTGCCCGCAGCTCGACATCCTCTGCGTGCCCGGCGGGCCCGGGGTGGCGGCGCTGATGGAGGACGAGGCGGTGCTCGGCTTCCTCCGGGCCCAGGCCCCCGGGTTGCGCTACCTCACCTCGGTCTGCACTGGGGCGCTGGTGTTGGGCGCGGCGGGGCTGCTGCGGGGCCGGCAGGCGACGACGCATTGGGCGAGCCACGACTTCCTCGCCGCGCTCGGCGCCGTGCCGGTGGAGGCGCGGGTGGTGCGGGACGGCAACCTCGTCACCGGCGGCGGGGTGACGGCGGGGATCGACTTCGCGCTGACCATCGCCGCCGAGATCGCCGGGCCGGAGGCGGCGCAGGCGATCCAGCTGCAGATCGAATACGCCCCCGCGCCGCCCTTCCAGGCCGGGAGGCCGGAAACGGCGCCGCCCGCGGTGCTGGAGGCGGCGCGGCGGCGGGGCGCCGCGATGCGGGCGGAGCGCGAGGCGCTGCTGGCCCGGGTGGCGACGCGGCTCGCCGGCTGATCGGGCGGGCAGGGCAGGGGGCGGCGTGATCGAGGCCCGATGCAGCTGCGGCGCGCTGACCGCCCGGGTGCCCGGCCCCTCTCGGCTGGTGGTCGCCTGCCACTGCACGGAATGCCAGCGGCGGACCGGCGCACCGTTCGGCGCCGGGGCCTTCTATCCCGCCGGCGAGGTGCGGATCGCGGGAGCCGCCAGCGAATACACCCGGGCCGGCGCGTCGGGCGGCGCCGTGCGGACCCGGTTCTGCCCGGCTTGCGGCTCCTCGGTCTACTGGACGGCCGAACGGGCGCCCGGCTTCGTCGCCGTGGCGGTCGGCTGCTTTCCCGAGGCGGAGCAGCCGCGCCCCGCCCGGTCGGTCTGGGAGGAATCGCAGCGGGGCTGGGTGCAGGTCGAGGCCGACCGGCACCATCCGCAGGGCGCCTGACCGGGCCGGGGCATCGCCTGTTGCCCCATGCTGCGGTGCAGCGCACACTCGCACCGATGCCTCCCGACCAGATCACGCCTGTCACCGAACCCGCAACGGATGTCCGGCGGCTGATCCTGCTGCTCGGCACGGCCTGCTTCGCCGGATCCTTCGGCGGGCGGGTGCTCGATCCCTTCGTCACCACGCTTGCGGCCGAGTTCAACGCGCCGGTCGGCCAGGCGGCGCTGCTCGCCTCGGCCTATGCGCTGCCCTATGCGCTGATCCAGCCGATCCTCGGGCCGATCGGCGATGCGGTGGGGAAGCGGCGGGTCGTCCTCGGCGGGCTATGCGCCCTGGCGGTGTTCAGCCTGCTGGCGCTGCTGGCGCCGAGCCTCGGCCTGCTGCTGGCGCTCAGGGCCCTGGCGGGGGCGGCGGCGGGCGGGATCATGCCGCTGACGCTCGCGGCCGTCGGCGATGCGGTGCCGATCGAGGGGCGGCAGGTGGCGCTCAGCCGGCTGCTGGTCTTCGCCATCGTCGGGCAGATCGCGGGCGGGGCGGTGGCGGGAGCGCTGGGCGAGGCGATCGGCTGGCGGGGGGTGATGCTGCTCTGCGCCGGGCTCGCCGCCGTGGCGGCGGCGGTGATGCTGGCCTTCCCGCTCGGCCGGGCGCCGGAGCCGCGCGGGCGGTTCGACGCGGCGCGGGCGGTCCGGCGGTACAAGGGGCTCCTCGCCCTGCCGCAGGCGCGGCTGCTCTACGGGGCGGTGGCGGTGGAGGGGCTGCTGGTCTTCGGCACCTTCCCCTATTTCGCGCCCATGCTGGAGGGGCGGGGGCTCGGCGGCTCGCTCGGGGCGACGGCGGAGGCGGGGCTGACGGTCGCCGCCTTCGGCCTCGGCGGCGTCGTCTATGCCATGGTGGCGCGGCCGCTGCTGGCGCGGATCGGCCAGGGGCGGATGGTGGTGCTCGGGGCGGGGCTGGCGGCGCTCGCCCTCATCGGCTTCGGGCTGGCGCCGGCGGTGGCGGTCTTCGTCGCGGCGGGGCTGGCGCTGGGGACCGGCTTCTACATGATCCACAACAGCATCCAGACCCGGGTGACGGAGCTGGCGCCGGAGGCGCGCGGCTCGGCCGTGGCGCTGCACGCTTTCCACTTCTTCATCGGCCAGTCGCTGGGGCCGGTGGTGATCGGGCTGGCGATCGCCGGGATGGGCGCGGCGCCGGCCCTGGCCGTGGGGGCGGCGGCGATCCTGGCGCTGGGGCTAAGGCTGCGGCGCCGGTAGGCGCCCGGCGTCGCGGCGCTGCTCGAAGGCCTTGGCGTGGATGTAGGCGGCCTGGTGCAGCTCGTGCAGGATGCCGGCGGCCTGCGCGGCCTCGAGCAGGAAGCCGAGGATGTGGTCGGCCTCGATCCGCCCGCCGGCCTCGAGGTCGCGCAGCATGGAGGCCGCATAGGCCCCCGCCGGGTCGGCGAAGAGGCGGCGGAACTCGTCCATGAAGCCGGGGCGGACGGGGTGGCCATGGGCGGCGGCGATGGCGGCGTTGCGCTCGAGGATGCGGTGCATCAGGGCGATGCCGCCCGGGGCGCGGGCGATCTCGCCGGTATTGGCGCGCATCAGCACGGTGCCGAGGGCGGTGGTGCCGAGATGGACCAGCTTCTCCCACATGCGGGACGTGATGTCGGGCACGGCCTCGGCGACCATCCCCGTGGCGGGGGCGGCCAGGGCGGCGAGCGCCTCGGTGCGGGCGGAGGCGGTGCCGTCCAGCTCGCCGAAGGTGAGCCAGCGCCAGTCGCTCAGCTGCTTCACGACCCCGGCCGGCGTCAGCGTCGCTTGGATCTTGGCCAGCCCGCCGAGGACCTGGCCTTGGCCGAATTCCCGTTGCAGGCGGGCGATGTGCGACAGGCCGTTGAGCACGGGCAGCACCGCCGTGCCCGGCCCCATGGCGGGGCGGATGGCCTCGATCGCGGCGTCGAGGTCGTAGGCCTTGCAGGTGAGGAGGACGAGGTCGAAGCCCGGCCCCGCCGTCGCCAGCGTGCGGACGGGGAGGCGGGCATCGCCGAAGGGGCTCTCGATGACGAGGCCCTCCGCCGCCAGCTGGGCCTGGCGGCGCGGGCGGACGAGGAAGGTCACGTCCGCCCCGGCCTGCGCCAGGCGGCCACCGAAATAGCCGCCCAGGGCGCCGGCGCCGAGGCAGAGGATGCGCACGCTCAGCCGGCCTTCAGGTGGTCCAGCAGCTTGGTCGTCGCCGCGGCCTTGTCGGTGCGGTCGATGGCGGCGAGCTCGGCGGCGAGGCGGTCCATCGCCTGCTCGTAGATCTGCCGCTCGGAGAAGGACTGGTCCGGCTGGCCGGCATTGCGGTGCAGGTCGCGCACCACCTCGGCGATGGCCACGGGGTCGCCGCTGTTGATCTTCGCCTCGTATTCCTGGGCGCGGCGGGACCACATGGTGCGCTTGATGCGGGCGCGGCCCTTCAGCGTGTCCAGCGCCTCCTGCATGGAATCCGGCGCGGCGAGCTTGCGCAGGCCGGAGGAGGCGGCCTTGTTGATCGGCACGCGAAGCGTCATCCGGTTCTCGTCGAAGGTGACGACGATCACCTGCAGCGACAGGCCGGCGGCGGACATGCTCTCGATGCCCTGCACGGTGCCGACGCCATGGGTCGGGTAGACGACATGGTCGCCGGCCTTGAACTCCACGGGCTTCGAGGGCTGCCGCGGCGGGATGGAGGGATGGGTGTCGCGCCGCATCGGCATCGGGCCGCTGGGCGGCACCGGGCTCGAGAGCGTCGCCATGGGCGGGGGCAGCGGGGCAGCGGCCTGAGCCTCGGCCATGCCCTGGGGGGCCGGGGCTTCGGCCTCGGGCTTGACAGCGTGCTTCGCGGGCGATTTGGCAACCGAGGCGGCGACCGCACGGGCAGGCTTCGCCTCGGCCGGGCGCGCCGCAGGGCCGGAAGGGCGGCCCTTCTCGGCCTTCGGGGCCGATGGCTTGGCGCGGGCGGGTTGCTTCATTCCAGGTAACTCTCCTGCGTCACCGGCGATGCCATGGCGCGCCGGGAAGGGGCGCACAGATGGGGTGATCGCCAGGACATGTCATCGGCTCAAGACCGATCCGGTTCATTCGAGGGCCGCAGCGCCGCGAGCAGGCCATCCTGGGCGCCTGCGAGGCTCGGCCGAACCCGCCGGAACGGTTCCGCCTTTATGCCGCCAGCATAGCATTATTTTCCGGGGGTGTCACCCGGCTGCCCAGCCGGAGAGCGCAGTCTCAGGACTGAGACGGCCAAGCCCTCACGGCTTGCCGGGATTGGTGCTGAACAGGTCCCGCTTGCCGGGCTTGTCCTTCCACTCGTCGGCATCGGCCGGCGGCTCGCCCTTGCGGGTGATGTTCGGCCATTCCCCGGCATAAGTGCGGTTGAGCTCGGCATAGGGGGCGGCACGGTCGTCGCTGTCGGGAACGATGGCCTCGGCGGGGCATTCCGGCTCGCAGACGCCGCAGTCGATGCACTCGTCCGGGTGGATCACCAGCATGTTCTCGCCGACATAGAAGCAGTCGACCGGGCAGACCTCCACGCAGTCCATGAACTTGCACTTGATGCAATTTTCGATAACGACATAAGTCACGGCGGCTCGGTCCTTTGGCGCAGCCCATGCGGCAGGGCGGAGACATGGACCGGCGCGGCCCGGCTGGCAAGCCGTCAGGCTGAAGTGTCGCCGGAGATGTCCTCGAAGAGCGTCTGCGCCTCGCTCGCCGGCCCGCGCCGGTCGCCGAGCGCTTGCACGCGCCAGATGCGGACGACGCCGCGCTCGGCGCTGCCGAGGGCGAAGGTCAGCACGTCGCCCGGGCGGAGCTTGTAGTGCGGCTTGTCCGTCGGCTGGCGGTTCACCCGGACGCCGCCCTTCTCGACGATGCGGGCGCAGGCGGCGCGGGACTTCGCCACCCGCGCGCACCAGAGCCATTTGTCGAGCCGCTGCCAGTCCTGGTCTTCCGCCTCGGCCATGACCTAAGGCACGGCCTAGCGCAGCTTGAGCTGCGCCAGGATGGCGAAGGGCGAGTCGGGGTTGATCCGCGGCTCCGGCTTGCGCGGCGGCTGCGGCGGGCGCGGGCCGCGGGGCGGGCCGTCATGGCGCGGGCGCTGCTGGTCGGGGCGGCCCTCGTGCCGTCCCTCGGGGCGATGCTCGGGACGCCCCTCGGGCCGGCCTTCGCCACGCCCCTCTCCGCGCCCCTCGGGACGTGGGCCGCGATGCGGCGGCGGGCCCTTGCCCTGGTTCTGCGGCCGGCCGTGCTGGTGGTGCGGCTTGCCGTGATGCGGCGGGCGCGGGCCGCGCAGCAGCTCGGGCGGCAGCGGCGGGCCGTACATCCCCTCCGGCAGGGCGGGCGGCTGCGGCCGCGCCTGCTGCGGCGGGCGGCGGTCGCGCTGGCCCTGCGGCTGTCCTTGGTGAGGCTGCGGCCGACGGTCGCCGCCGCGGGCATGGTGCTGCGGCCGCGGCTGGGCGATGCGGAGCGGCGTCGGTGGGCCGTACTGCCCCTCCTCCAGCGCCTGCGGCTCCATCAGGCGGAAGCCGAGCGCAGTCAGCGTCACGCCGAGGGTGTCCGCCTTCACTCCGAGCCGGCTGGCGAGGTCGGGCGGCGGCGGGGCCGGGGCGCGGCGCGTCAGGTAGCCGAGCTCGGCCGCGATGCGCTCGGCGACGTCGAGGCGAAGCAGCACCGGCCCGGCCTCGATCCAGCCGATGGTCGCGGCGAAGCCGGGCGGCCAGTCGGCCCAGACCGGCGGCGTCGCCATCCCCGGCTCCGGCTTCTGCAGGGCGACGAGGCCTGGCGCGGGCAGGCCGGGCGTGTCGATGTTGCGCGACATGGCCCAGAGCTGGGCGCGCAGCGCCATGGCGCGCGGCTTCAGCGCCTCTGGCACGAAGAGGGCGAAGCGGCCAGCGCGGACGCCGATCGCCTTCAGCTTCTGCCGCAGGTCCGGGTTGATGTTGCCCTCGGTGCCGCCGAGGGCGAGGCCGAGCTGCTCGCGCAGCAGGAAGGCGGGGCCGCGCAGCGCGCCCTCCGCCTCGGCCTTGGCCTCGACCGCCGAGAGGATGCCGAGCTCCTTGGCGACCAGGCCCTCGACGAATTTGGCAAGGCGGGCACGGACGCGCTCGCGCTGGGCGCCGTCGATGAACTCGCTCGGCAGCGGCTCCACCAGCGGCTTCGAGGGCTCGGAGCCTGGGCGGAGGCGGGCGACCTCGGCGATGCCGGCGCCGTTGTTCCAGGTGATGCGATGCGCGGGCGTGAGCGCGAAGGCATCGTCCTTCGCCACCTCGAGGGCGGCGACCCGGCGCGGCATCTCCTCCTTCAGCGCGCGGCGGGCGGCGCGGAGGATGAGCTTGCGCTGCTCCTCCGTCTCCGCCTCGGCCTCGGGGTGGAAGAGGAAGCCCTCGACCTTGCCAACCGGATGGCCCTCGACCACCACCTCGCCCTGGCGGGTGACGGCGGAGAGCAGCTCCTCCTCCGTGTCGTCCAGGCGGCGGATCAGGTGGGCGGCGCGGCGGTCGACGAAGCGGGCGGTGAGGCGCTCGTGCAGCGCGTCGGAGACGGCGTCCTCCGCCTTGCGGGCCTCGCCCTGGATGGTCGCGGCGTCCTTCAGCCAGTCGGCGCGGGCGGCGACATAGGACCAGACGCGGATGCTGGCGAGGCGGGCCATCAGCGTGTCGAGGTCGCCCTCGATGCTGCTGCATTGCGCGATCTGGCCGAGCGCCCATTCGTCGGGCAGCACGCCGTCCTCGGCCAGGTGGCGGAAGACGCGGCTGCACAGCGCCGCATGGCTGTCGTCGGAGAGCTTGCGGAAGTCGGGGATCTGGCAGGCCTCCCAGAGGAGGCGCACCCGCGCGCGGCCGGTGGCGAGCGCCCGGACCTCATCCTCCCGCGCCAGCATGGACAGGGTGATGTGGTCGGTCGCGTCGTTGCCCTTGGCGAGGCCCGGCTGCGGCGCCGGCGCGGCGAGGCTGTCAAGCAGCGCGTCGACGCTGGTGAAGTCGAGCTCGCTGTTGCGCCAGGCCAGCGTCTGCAGCGGCTCGAAATTATGGCTCTCGATCTTCTGCACGATCTCGTCGGGCAGCGGCGGGCAGTCGCCGGTCACGCCGAAGGTGCCGTCGCGCATGCCGCGGCCGGCGCGGCCGGCGATCTGCGCGGCCTCCTGCGCGGTGAGCTGGCGGGGCTTGTGGCCGTCGAATTTCTGCAGGGCGGCGAAGGCAACGTGGTCGACATCCATGTTGAGGCCCATCCCGATCGCGTCCGTCGCCACCAGGAAATCGACCTCGCGGTTCTGGTAGAGCGCAACCTGGGCATTGCGGGTGCGCGGCGAGAGGCGGCCCATGACCACGGCGCAGCCGCCGCGGCGGCGGCGGATGGCCTCGGCGATGGCATAGACCTCGCCGGCGGAGAAGGCGACGACGGCGCTGCGCGGCGGCAGGCGCGTCAGCTTCTGCGGGCCGGCATGGGTGAGCTGGGAGAGGCGCGGGCGCGTCTCGATCTCGGCCTGCGGGATGAGGCGCTGCAGCAGCGGGCGGATGGTCTCGGCGCCGAGGAACATGGTCTCGACCATGCCGCGGGCATTCAGCAGCCGGTCGGTGAAGACATGGCCGCGATCCGGGTCGGCGCAGAGCTGGATCTCGTCGACGGCGAGGAACTCCACGCGGCGGTCGAGCGGCATGGCCTCCACCGTGCAGGCGAACCACCTCGCCTCGGGCGGGACGATCTTTTCCTCGCCGGTGATGAGGGCGACGTATCTCTCCCCCTTGGCCGCGACCATGCGGTCGTAATTCTCGCGCGCCAGCAGGCGTAGCGGGAAGCCGATGATGCCGCTGCTGTGCGCCAGCAGGCGGGTGATCGCCAAATGGGTCTTGCCGGTGTTGGTCGGGCCAAGCACCGCGCGAACCCTGGCGTCGAACATAGGGGGATGGGTGTCCGGCATGCGGCGCCATGCATGGGCCGGATGGCCGCGGATTGCAACCTCGGCCAGGGCCGCGCTACTCGGCGGCATGCCGAAGCCCCTGCCTGTTCACCCGCCGCGATGAGCGCACCGCTGCGGTTCGCGCTGCTCTATGCCGCGCAGTTCGCCACCGTGGGGGTGCTGCAGCCCTTCCTGCCCGCCGTGCTGGTCGGGCATGGGCTGACGCCGGGGCAGATCGCGGCGGTGCTGGCGGTCTCCTCCGCCGTTCGGCTGCTGGCGGCGCCAGCGGTGGGGCGGGGGGCAGACGGCTTCGGCGATGCGCGGAGCATCCTCGTCCTGGCCGCGGGGCTGGCGGCCGGCATGGTGACCGGCTTCGCCTGGGCGCCCGGCTTCGGGGCGCTCGTCGCCGTCGCCATGCTGCATGCGCTGGTGAGCGCGCCGGTGGTGCCGCTCTCGGATGCGCTCTGCCTCGGCGCGGCGCGGCGGATGGGGTTCGACTACGGGCGGGCCAGGTCGGCGGGGTCGGCGAGCTACATCGCGGCCGCGGTGCTGGCGGGCTTCGCCGTGCAGGTGGCGGGGGCGGAGGCGGTGATCTGGATCGCCTCGCTCTGCTTCCTGCTGACGGCGCTGGCGGCGCGGGGGCTGCCGCGGCTGGAGGTCCCGGGCGGCGGGCGCGGCGGCTTCCGGGCGCCCTTCCGCGAGCCGGCCTTCCGCTGGCTGCTGCCCGTCTCGGCGCTGATCCAGGGGAGCCATGCCCTCTACTACGGATTCGCCACGCTGCATTGGCAAGCGGCCGGCCTCTCCTCCGGCGTCATCGGCCTGCTCTGGGGCGAGGGGGTGGTGGTCGAGGTGCTGCTGTTCCTCTGGGGCAGGCCGCTGGTGGAGCGGCTGGGTCCGGCGGGGATGGCGATGCTGGCGGCGCTCGCCGGCGTGCTGCGCTGGAGCGTGACGGCGTCGACGAGCTGGCTGCCGGCGCTCGTCGCCGTGCAGCTGCTGCATGCGCTGACCTTCGGCGCGATGCATCTCGGCGCCATGCGGGTGCTGGGCGGCCTGCCGCCGGGCCAGGCGGCGACGGCGCAGACGCTGCATGCCTCGCTCGGGGTCGGGCTCGCCGCGGGGGTGCTCACCTATCTCTGCGGGCCGCTCTATGCCGCCTATGGCGGCGGCGGCTTCTGGGCCATGGCCGGGCTCTGTGCCATCGCCCTGCCGGTGGCGGCGCGGCTGCGCCTGATCCTGCGGGCTCCAGGTTGAGTACCGGGCAAGCGTCGATCCCGGAAAGCCAGGGGGCGGGAAGTATCCGGCCTATCGTTCCGCATTCGGCCAGGCGAAGGAATGATCCCGATCGACAATGACTTTGAATGTCAGCAGCATTGTTTCTGTTGACCTTCCGCTGAAATACGCCGTAACACCTCTTCGTGTTCACGCAACCGTTTACGGTGTTTCATTGAAGTGATGGAGGGTCGCAGTTTTGGCTAACTTTTATGAAACCTTTTCCAATGGTGTCGGCAAGCTCAATCACGCTTGGGGCAAGATCGACACGAGCATTGCCGGGCAGGTCACGCTCACGGGCAATTCAGGCATGATGCAGTGGCCGAGCGGCGCGAGCGCCGGCAACGGCTATGGCCATTACGAGGTGGTCGCCGCGCTGAAGGGCAACCAGGCCGGCTCCGCGGTCATGCTCTGGCCGGGCAACGACAAGTGGCCGGGCAACGAGATGGACCTCGCCGAGATCTACAATGGCAAGGTCTACGGGACCGCCCACCACAGGACCGCCAGCGGCGGGGACGGCTATCGCACCGCGACCTATGAGGGGATCGACGAGAGCAAGCCGCACAAGTATTCGCTGGACTGGACGCCGGGCAAGCTCGTCTTCAAGGTGGACGGCCATACCTTCGGCACCATCACCCAGAATGTCGGCAAGGACTTCGAGCACGGCGGGGTCGATTCCGTCTTCGGCATGCTGAACAACAACAGCCACACCT
Organism: Belnapia sp.; assembly: GCF_059504005.1. NCBI lineage: Bacteria > Pseudomonadati > Pseudomonadota > Alphaproteobacteria > Acetobacterales > Roseomonadaceae > Belnapia > Belnapia sp. Next base: position 134,834 of record NZ_JCACHU010000182.1, read on the forward strand.
CGCTGACGGTCTACGAGGTGAGCTACACCGACACCTGGATCGGCTGAGCGGCCCGCGATCGCCCTGGGTGGGACCACTCGGGGCGTGGATCGCCGGCTCGGCGGGATCAGGGCGACCGGGAAGCCACGCTGGAGGCAGCCGCTGAGGTTGCCCCCGTTATCCACAGGCATCCCCATGATCCACAGGCGTCCGACTGGGCTAGACTGGCGTCATGAACACCATGGACCCGTCTGCCCCATTCGCCGGCCTCGATGGCGGCTTGCTGGGCCTCTCGCAGAGGCTGCCGCCCTCCAACCTCCAGGCGGAGCAGGCGCTGCTCGGCGCGCTGCTGGCCAACAACAAGGCCTATGAACGGGTTTCCGAATTCCTCGCGCCCGAGCACTTCGCCGATGCGGTGAACGGGCGGATCTTCCGCGCCATCCAGCGGCGGATCGAGGCGGGGCAGCTGGCCGATGTCGTGACGCTCCGGCCGGAATTCGAGCATTCCGGCCTGCTCGACGAGGTGGGCGGCCCGGCCTACCTCGCCCAGCTCCTCTCGGCCATGATCGGCATCATCAATGCCGGCGAATACGGCCGGATGATCCATGATGCCTGGCTGCGCCGGCAGCTGGTCGATGTGGGCGAGGAGGTGGTGAACCGCGCCTATGGCGCCGAGGCGGAGCTCGATGCCAAGGCGCAGCTCGAGGCGGCCGAGCAGCGGCTCTTCGACCTCGCCAAGGATGGCGGCTCGGAGGGCGGCTTCGTCACCTTCGAGCGGGCGCTGACCGATGCGGTGCTGGCCGCTGAGCGGGCCTTCTCGACGCCGGGCGGCGTCTCCGGCCTGTCCTCCGGCCTCCGTGACCTCGATGCCAAGACCGGCGGCCTGCATGGATCCGACCTGCTGATCCTGGCCGGACGGCCGGGCATGGGCAAGACGGCGCTCGCCACCAAGGTCGCCTTCGGTGCCGCCCAGGCCCTGGTGCGGGAGGCGCGGGAGAAGGGGCCGGACGTGCAGCCGCGCGGCACCGTCGCCATCTTCTCGCTCGAGATGAGCGCCGACCAGCTCGCTACCCGCCTGCTCTCCGAGGCCTCCCGCATCTCGGGCGACAAGATCCGCCGCGGCGACATCTCGCAGCGCGACTTCGACCGCTTCGTCGAGGTCAGCCGGGAGCTGGCGACCCTGCCGCTGGTCATCGACGACACGCCGGCCATCACCATCTCGGCGCTCCGCACCCGCTGCCGGCGGCTGAAGCGGACGCGGGGGCTGGAGTTCATCGTTGTCGACTACCTCCAGCTCATGCGCCCGGCAGCGGGGACGCGGCCGGAGAGCCGGGTGCTCGAGATCTCGATGATCACCCAGGGGCTGAAAGCGATTGCAAAGGAGCTGGCGGTGCCGGTGATGGCGCTCTCCCAGCTCTCCCGCGCCGTCGAGCAGCGCGAGGACAAGCGGCCGCAGCTCTCCGACCTCCGCGAATCCGGCTCGATCGAGCAGGACGCTGACATGGTCATGTTCGTCTACCGTGACGAGTATTACGAGGCGCAGCGGGCGCCGAAGCAGGTGGCGCATGACAGCGAGGACAAGTTCCAGGAGGCGCTGAACCAGTGGCAGCAGCGCATGGAGGCCGTCCACAACCGCGCCGACCTGATCATCGCCAAGCAGCGCCATGGCCCGACCGGGACCATCCCGCTCTTCTTCGAGGCGGAGTTCACCCGCTTCGGCGACCTGGACCAGGCGCATATCGGCCATGACGGGTACTGAGGGCGTCCTCACCGTCGACCTTGCCGCCCTGGCCGCGAATTGGCGGCAGCTCGCCGAGACGGCGCCGGGGGCGGTCGGCGCGGCGGTGAAGGCGGATGGCTACGGGCTCGGGGCAGCGCCGGTGGCGCGCGCCCTGCTGGCCGCCGGGTGCCGGCATTTCTTCGTGGCCCATCTGGCCGAAGGGGTGGCGGTGCGCGAGGCGATCGGGCCGGGGCCGATGGTCGCCGTGCTCAACGGCTTCCCGCCGGGAGCGGATGGCAGCGAGGGGCTGGTGCCGGTGCTGAACGGGCTGCCGGACCTGGCGGCCTGGGGGGCCGCGGCGCGGCGGGCGGGCCGGGCGCTGCCGGCGATCCTGCATGTCGATACGGGCATGGCGCGGCTTGGCCTCGACGCGACGGAGCTGGAGCGGGTCGCCGCCGACCACGGGCTGCTGGCCGGGCTCGACCTCCGCTACGTGATGACGCATCTGGCCTGCGCGGATGCGCCGGAGCATCCGCTCAATGCCGAGCAGGCCCGGCGCTTCCGGGCCGCCTGCGCGCGCCTGCCGCCGGCGCCGCGGAGCTTCGCCAACTCCGCCGGGCTCTTCCTCGGGCCGGATTTCGCCAGCGACCTGGGGCGGCCGGGCTGCGCCCTCTACGGCATCAACCCGACCCCGGGCCGGCCGAACCCGATGCGCCAGGTGGTCGCGCTGGCGGCGCCGATCCTGCAGGTGCGGGAGATTCCAGCAAGCGCCCCAGTGGGTTACGGGGCGAGCTGGACCGCCGCCCGGCCCTCCCGGATTGCCACGGTTGCCGCCGGGTATGCGGATGGCTACCTTCGCGCCCTCTCGGGGCGGGCCACCGGCATCCTCGCCGGTCGGCCCGTGCCCCTGGTTGGCCGGGTATCCATGGACCTGATTACCTTCGACGTGACCGATGTCCCGCTGCCCGCGCCCGGGGACCGGATGGGCCTGATCGGGCCGGGGCAGACGCCGGACGACCTGGCCGATGCATCCGGCACCATCGGCTACGAGATCCTGACCTCGCTCGGCGCCCGCTACCGCCGCGACCATATCGGCGCCTGATGGCGGCCGTCCTGCTCGATCCGCTCGCGGCCCTCGGCCGCGCGACGCTCGGCGCCTGCCGGGCGATCGGCGACGTGACCCTTTTCGCGCTCGAAGGGGTGAGCCATCTGGTCCGCCCGCCCTTCTACGGCCGGCTGTTCTGGCGCGCCTTCCTCGAGGTCGCCTGGTTCTCGCTGCCGGTCGTGGCGCTGACCGCCGTCTTCACCGGCATGGTCCTCGCTCTGCAGAGCTATACCGGCTTCGCCCGCTTCAACGCGCAGAGCGCCATCGCCAGCGTCGTCGTCATCTCCCTGGTGCGGGAGCTCGGGCCGGTGCTGGCGGCGCTGATGGTGGCGGGGCGCATCGGCGCCAGCTTCGCCGCCGAGATCGGCACCATGCGCGTCACCGACCAGATCGACGCGCTGACCACGCTCTCGACCAACCCGATGAAGTACCTGGTGGCGCCGCGGCTGCTGGCGGCGACCATCGCCCTGCCGCTGCTCGTCCTCGTCGCCGACATCCTCGGCGTGATGGGCGGCTGGCTGATCGGCACGCTGAAGCTCGGCTTCGTCTCGGCGGCCTACCTGAAGTCGACCTTCGACTTCCTCGAGGCGGATGACGTGATATCCGGCCTCGTCAAGGCGGCGGTCTTCGGCTTTATCATCGCGCTGATGGGGACCTGGTGCGGCTACCGCAGCAAGGGCGGCGCGCAGGGCGTGGGCGGGGCGACGACGGCGGCCGTGGTCGCCTCCTCCATCCTCATCCTGGCGCTCGACTACGTGCTGACCGAGATCTTCTTCGCGCGATGAGCATCGGATCCGACGACCGCAGGGTGCAGGCGGCGCCGGGCAGCGGAGGCCTGGAGCGGGCCGCCGACGCCACGCCCAAGATCAGGATGCGGGGCCTGGCCAAGTCCTTCGGGCCGAAGCGCGTGCTGGACGGCGTCGACCTCGACGTGGCGGCGGGGCAGGGGATGGTGATCCTCGGCGGCTCCGGCTCCGGCAAGTCGGTGACGATCAAGTGCATCCTCGGCCTGATCGAGCCGGATGCCGGCGTGATCGAGATCGACGGGGTCAACGTGCTGACGCTGCCGCGGCGGGAGCGGGAGGCGCTCGGCGACCGCATCGGCATGCTGTTCCAGAACGGCGCGCTCTTCGACAGCCTCCCCGTCTGGGAGAATGTCTGCTTCAAGCTGCTGGCGCAGAACCGCATCACCCGCGGCAAGGCGCGCGACCGGGCGGTCGAGGTGCTGGCGCAGGTGGGCCTCGCCGAGACGGTCGGCGACCTTTCGCCGGCGGAGCTCTCGGGCGGCATGCAGAAGCGCGTGGCGCTGGCGCGGGCGATTGCCGCGCAGCCCGACATCATCTTCTTCGACGAGCCGACCACGGGGCTCGACCCGATCATGGGCGCGGTGATCGACGGGCTGATCGTCGACTGCGTGACGCGCCTCGGCGCGACCGCGGTCTCCATCACCCATGACATGGCGAGCGCGCGGCGGATCGGCGAGACGGCGGCGATGATCCATCGCGGGCGCATCGTCTGGACCGGGCCGGCGGCGGAGCTCGGCCATAGCGGGAATGCGATGGTCGACCAGTTCGCCAATGGCGAGCGCGAGGGGCCGATCCAGATGGAGCTGCGGCGGTAGACTTCGTCGCCCGGCTCTGCCTTGATTTCCCCCGGCGAGGTCGCCGTCAGCAGCGGCCCGCATCGAGGAGGAGCCTGGCCGATGACACCGTCCGAGCGCGAGCGGGTGAAGACCGACCTGCAGGCCTATGTCGCCCGGCATGGCCTCAGCATCCATGACCTCGCGGCCCGGATGAAATCCTCCGGCCGAAAGGTCGACTCCAAGATCCTGCACCGCTTCCTCGACCGCGGCCTGCTGGTCGACGACACGGTGCTCGCGGTCTATCGCGGCTTCGTGGACCAGCCTGACTGACACCCGCTGCGGCTTTTTCTCGCTTTCCGCACCGAACGCGGCGCATCCTCGCCCGGCCAGGCCGGCGCCCTGGGCGACGCCTCGGCCCAATTCGAGTTGGGGAGGAACAAAGCATGCACGACCTGACCCGCAGGGCGACGCTCGCCCTCGGTGCCGCCGCGCTCGCCGGCCCGGCCTTCGGCCAATCCGCCATCCCGCGCCGCGACGTGGCGCCGCCGCGCCTGACGCCGGAGCAGGGGGCGAGCCTCCGCATCATCCGCCCGGCGCGCTTCGTCGAGCCGGACGAGGTCATCTTCCGCCGCAACGCGCAGGCCTTCCAGGACCGGTACAACATCCCCGTCCGGGTCGATTTCGTCGGCTGGGAGGACCTCCGGCCGCAGACCGCGGTCGTCGCCAATACCGGCAGCGGCCCGGACGTCGTCATCGGCTGGGGCGACGATCCGCATATCTACCAGGACAAGGTCGTCGAGGTTTCCGACATCGCCGAGTATCTCGGGCAGCGCTATGGGGGATGGACCTTCCTCGCCGAGAAATACGGCAAGAAGGACCGGTCGCAGACCTGGCTGGGCCTGCCGATCGGCGGGAATATCGGGCCTGCCAACTACCGCATCTCGGCCGTCAAGGAGGCCGGGTTCGACGCCATCCCGGATGACCATGCGGGTTTCCTCAAGCTCTGCCAGGCACTGCGGCAGGCAGGCAAGCCGCCAGGCTTCGCCCTCGGCAACGCGGTGGGCGACGGCAACGGCTTCGCGCAGTGGCTGCTCTGGTCGCACGGCGCCGCGCTGGTCGACGAGGAGGGCAAGGTCGCCATCAACAGCCGCGAGACGGTGGCGGCGCTGACCTACCTGAAGGAGCTGTACCCGACCTTCATCTCCGGCACGCTGTCCTGGTCAGACATCTCCAACAACCGGGCCTTCTCCTCGCAGGATATCTGGCTGACGGCCAATGGCGTCTCGCTCTATTTCAGCGTGAAGAACGACCCGAACACGCGGGCCATCGCCGACGACATGAACCATGCGCCGATGCCCAAGGGCCTGGCCGCCGCGCCGCCGCATTCGACGACGGTGATGAACGCCATGGTCTTCAAGCACACGCGCTACCCGAATGCGGCCAAGGCCTTCCTCGCCTTCATGATGGAGGCGGAGCAGTACGACCCCTGGCTGGTCGGCTGCCTCGGCTACTGGGCGCATCCGCTGAATGCCTACCGGCAGAGCAGCGTCTGGTCCTCCGACCCCAAGCTCGCCGTCTTCGCAGATACGATGAACACGCCCTTCTGGAGCGGCTATCGCGGGCCGATCAGCCTCGCCTCCGGCGCGGTCGCGGCGGATTACGTGCTGATCCAGATGTGCGCCTCCGTCGCCGCCGGCCAGGCGACGCCCGAGGCCGCGGCGCGCGAGGCGGAGCGCCGGGCGAAGCGGCATTACCGGGGGTGACGAGCTGGGCGGGGCGGGGGCGACCCCCGCCCCGTCAGTCGAAGATGCCGGGGCCGAGCTTCCGCTCGTAATGCTTCGAGTACTTGTCGGTGATGAGCTCGGTCTTCACCACGATGCAGACATCGGTGGTGTTGAACTGCGGGTCGAGCACCGCGCCGTCGCCGACGAAGCCGCCGAGGCGGAGATAGCCCTTGATGAGCGGCGGCAGGTCGTTCTGCACCGCGCGGATGTCGAGGCCGGCCGGGTCCAGCCGGTCCATCGCCACGTAGCGCTCGCGGAGCGCGCGGGGCCGCAGCGCCGGCGGCGCCAGGTGATGGGCGTGCAGGTAGCTGAGCGCCGGGGCCAGGGCGTCGAGGTCGGTGCCCGGCAGGCTGGCGCAGCCGAACATCAGGTCGATCCGGTGGCGGAAGACATAGGCGGCGATGCCGCGCCAGAGCAGCTGCAGGGTCCCCCGGGTGCGATGGTTGGCATCGACGCAGGAGCGGCCGAGCTCGAGGATCGGCCCCGGCAGGGCCAGCAGCGGCGCGATGTCGTACTCGGCCGCGGAGTAGAAGCCGCCGACCGCCCGGGCCGCCTCCCGCCGGATCAGCCGGTAGGTGCCGACGACGGAGGCCGGGCCCTCGCCCAGGTCGTGGTCGATGACCAGCAGGTGGTCGGCGACGGCGTCGAAGGCGTCCCGGTCGCGGGCGCTGGCCAGCGTCTCCGCATCCGGCTTGGCGCCCATCTCCTCGTAGAAGACGCGGAAGCGGAGCGCTTGGGCGGCGTCCACCTCCCCTACCGTCTCGGCGATGCGGACGCCGAGATTGCCGGCACGTAGCTCGCCGAATCCGGCATCGGCGGTCGGGGCGGCAGGCGCCGCGAAGGGATCGGCGCTCATGCCTCGTCCCGCGGCTTGGCCGGGCGGCGCGGCGCGGCGCCTTCCGGGAAGCGGCGGCCGAAGAGTTCCAGCCGGTGGTCCACCAGCTCGAAGCCGAGGCGGGCGGCGATCTCCTGGGCGAGGGCCTGGTGCCGCGGGTCGGCGAATTCGATCACCTTGCCGGTGTCGACATCGATCAGGTGGTAGTGCTGGCCGCGATCGGCCTGGTCGTAGCGGGCGCGGCCGCCGCCGAAGTCGCGCCGCTCGAGGATGCCCTTCTCCTCCAGCAGGCGGACGGTACGGTAGACGGTGGCGATGGAGATGCGGCTGTCCTGCGCCACGGCGCGGCGGTACAGCTCCTCCACGTCGGGGTGGTCCTCGCTCTCCGAGAGCACACGGGCGATGAGCCGACGCTGGCCGGTCATCTTGAGGCCGCGCTCGATGCACATCCTCTCGATGCGGGAGATGCCCTCACGGTCGGCGGAAGCGGGCGTATCCATGCGGCTGGCGGTCTGCCCTTCCTGGGGGTCGCTGAGATCGGACGGGCGACCATAAACCGATGCCGCGCCCGCGACCATGGCGGAGGCAGCCCCCGGCGCCGCCCCGCAATCCAGGGGCGGAGCCCCGGGGGCGGCCCCCGGGCGACGCTGGCGGATCAGGCGGTCTTGGCGGCCGCGGCGGGCGCGGCCTCGCGGCGGCCGGCCCGCGGCGGGCGGCCGCGCGGCTTGGTGCCGAGGCCGATCTTCTTGGCGAGCGACGAGCGATGCTTGGCATAGTTCGGCGCCACCATGGGATAATCCGAGCCGAGGCCCCAGCGCTCCCGGTATTGCTCGGGCGTGAGGTTGTAGGAGGTCTGCAGATGCCGCTTCAGCATCTTCAGCTTCTTACCGTCCTCGAGGCAGATCAGGTATTCGGGGGTGATCGACTTCTTGACGGGCACAGCCGGTTGCGGCCGGTCAGGCTGCGACTTCACGATCGGCTGACCGACCGAGGCCAGCGTCTTATATACTTCCTGAATCAGGTTCGGCAGATCAGCCAAGGCGACCGGATTGTTGGACACATGCGCCGCAACGATTTCAGCGGTCAGTCCAAGCAGTTCAGTCGAGGGGGATTCTTCAGCCATCTGGCACGTCTTCCTGTTTGAAGTCTCTGCCCTATAGTACCTGTCGAGGCCGTTTCGCAATCCGTTTCGACCGGTTGAAGGGCAACAAACCTTGAGTCTTGTAAACGCGAAAGAACTGACTGGTGACCGTCAGATAGACATCACGGCCGAGACTTGCCCAATGACCTTCGTTCGCACGCGGCTGGCCCTCGACAGCATGGCGCCCGGCCAGACCCTGCTGGTCCGGCTGCGCGGCGAGGAGCCGCGGCGCAACATCCCGAGGACCGCCACGGAGCAGGGCCACGCGGTGCTGGCCGAAGCGGAGGCCGGGGACGGGACGGCGCTGCTGCTCCTCAGGAAGGGCTGAACGGGCGGCGGAGGACCAGCGCATCCTCGCCGCCGGCATAGTAACGGCGGCGGCGGCCGACCTCGGCGAAGCCGGCGGCGGCGTAGAGGGCCAGCGCCGGGGCATTGCCGGCGGCGACTTCGAGGAACATCTCCCGCGCCCCGCGGAGGATGGCGCCCTGCATGGCGCTGGCGAGCAGGCCAGCGCCGAGGCCCCGGCGGCGGGCGGCGGGGGCGACGGCGAGGGTCAGGATCTCCGCCTCGCCGGCGGCGGCGCGGGCGAGGACCAGCCCCTCCGCCGGGCGCCAGAGGCCGAAGGCGCCGGGCATCTCCAGCATCAGCCGCATCGCATCGGGGCCCCAGGCTTCGGCCGGGGGAAAGGCCGCGGCATGCAGCGCGGCGAGGGATGCCGCGTCCTCCGGCTGGGCCGGGCTCATCCCGGGCGTCCCGGGCGCCGCACCGCCGGGGGCTCGCCATAGAGCGGACGGGCCGGGAGCGGCGGCAGGGCGCCGGCGAGGCGGAGGGCAGCCACGCGGGCGGCGGCGATGGCGCTCGGCAGGCGTGAATCGCTGAGCAGCGCATCGAGGCCGCGGGCGGCGAGGCGGGCGGCCACGCCGGGCGCCGCGTCGCCGGCCAGCGCGACGGGGCCGCCCGGGCGGGGCAGGTCCGCCTCGGCGACGACCTCCGGCGGGCCCTCGACCTGCAGGCTGCCGGGCGGGAAGCGTTCCAGCATCACCCGGCCGCGGCGGTTGTCGATCACCGACCAGACGGCGCGGGGGCCGGGGGGGAGGGCGGCCGCCAGCGCCTCGCCGGTGGTGACGCCGATGGCGGGGCGGCCGGCGCCGAGGGCCAGGCCCTCGGCCAGGGCCAGCGCGGCGCGGATGCCGGTGAAGCCGCCCGGGCCGACGACGGCGGCGACGGCATCGAGGCCAGGGGCGGCAAGGCCGGCCTCGCGCAGCACCGCCTCGGCCATCGGCGGCAGCAAGGCGGCATGGCCGCGCTCGCCCAGCGCGGCGCGGGCGGCCAGGACCCGGTCGCCCTCGACCAGGGCGGCGGAGCAGCCGGCCAGCGCGGCGTCGAGGGCGAGGATCAGCGCCATCTCAGAGCGCGAGTTCGACCATCACCGGCACATGGTCGCTCGCCTGGGTCCAGCCGCGGGCGGGCTTCAGCACCTGGTGGCGGGTGAGCGCGCCGGCCAGGTCCTGGCTGACCCAAACATGGTCGAGGCGGCGGCCGCGGTCGGAGGTCTCCCAGTCCTTCGCGCGGTAGGACCACCAGGTATAAAGCTTCTCCTCGGCCGGGACGAAGTGGCGGAGGGCGTCGTGCCAGTCGCCGGCCTGCTGCCAGCCGGTCAGCGCCTCCACCTCCACCGGGGTGTGGGAGACGACGCCGAGCATCTGCCTGTGGCTCCAGACGTCATGCTCGAGCGGGGCGATATTGAGGTCGCCGACCAGCACGCTGCGCCGCGCCGGGCCACGCTCCTTCGTCCAGGCGGTGGCCTCGGCGACGAAGTCGAGCTTGTGGGCGAATTTCGGGTTGGCCTCGCGGTCCGGCGTGTCGCCGCCGGCGGGGACGTAGAAGTCATGCAGTTCGACCGGGCCGCCCGGGACATCGAGGGCGACGCCGAGATGGCGGCAATCGCCCTTCGAGCACCAGTCCGGGTCGTCGTGGCGGATCTCGAAGGGGATGCGCGAGAGGACGGCAACGCCGTTGTAGCCCTTCATCCCGCGATGGGCGATGTGCGGGAATCCCATCGCCCGGATCTCCTCCAGCGGGAAGAGGTCGTCCGGGCACTTGGTCTCCTGCAGGCAGAGCACGTCCGGGTCGAGCGCCGAGATCAGCCCGGCCAGCAGCGGGCGCCGCAGGCGGACGGAATTGATGTTCCAGGTGGCGATGCGGAGGGTCCGGGCTGGAACGGCGTCGGATGGGGCAGCGTGCGGCATGGCCGAGGGATAGACGGGCCGGGCAGGGGCCACAATAGCGCGGCCCCCGCGACGCCGAACCGCGGGAAGCGCCGACCGGGGCCCCCGCGGAACCGCGCCGCGGCTTTGTGAGGCGTGATCAGACGATGCGCGTCCGCACCTCGCCGACGCCCTCGACGAAGCCTTCCAGCAGGTCGCCCCGCTGCACGGCGGCGACGCCTTCCGGCGTGCCGGTCATGATGAGGTCGCCCGGCGCGAGGCGGACGAGGTGGGAGAGGTTGGAGATCACCTCCGGCACCGACCAGATCAGCTTCGAGAGGTCGGAGGTCTGGGTGACCTTGCCGTTCACCCGCAGCTCGATCTTCCCCTTCGAGACGTCGACCCCCTTGGCCGGCACCAGCGCGCCCATCGGGGCGGAGTTGTCGAAGCCCTTGCCCATGTCCCAGGGCCGGCCGGTCTTCTTCGCCTCGTTCTGCAGGTCGCGGCGGGTCATGTCGAGGCCGGCGCAGTAGCCCCAGACATGCTTTAGCGCATCCTCGACGCCGATATCGGCGCCGGCGGAGCCGATGGCGACCACCAGCTCCATCTCGTGGTGGAGCTGCTTGGTCATTGGCGGGTAGGGCATGTCGGCCTCGTTCACCACCAGCGCATCGGCTGGCTTGGCGAAGTAGAAGGGCGGTTCGCGGGTCGGGTCGCTGCCCATCTCGATGGCGTGCTCGGCATAGTTCCGCCCGACGCAGAAGATGCGGCGGACCGGGAACATCTGGCTGCTGCCCCGGATGGGGACGGCGGCCACCACCGGCGGCGTGATGACATAGTCGGACATGCGCTGGATGCCTCCCTGACGCGGATATCGTTCGGCGCGGGCATAGCAGCGCGGGCCAGGGCCAGGAAGCCGCCGCTTGCGCGTGGTTGCTTATGGACCCGGAAAAAAATCGCCTGTAAGTTGATGGAACGCATAAAAAAGACGCCCGGACAGGGGGGTGCCCGGGCGTCGGTACGCTAGTTCCGATCGGAATGGTCGGGCGAGCCGGTAGGGGAAACCGGGCATCACCGCTGGCCTTTTAAGGCAGCCAGCGTGCTGACAGTAGCGAAAGACGGAGCCGTACGCAAAAGGCGTTTGCGCGAGGCAGCCATGCGACTGTCCCGTGGGGGCTGTATCACGCAGGCGTGATGCCCCCTTTACTCGGCTGCGAGGGGCAAACGCCGCCGGGCGGCCCAGGCTTCCGCCGCCTCGCCAAAATTTTCGAGAAGGCCACGGCTGACCGCATCCGTCTCCCAATCATACTCCGGATGCCACTGGATGCCATAGGCGAAGCCGACCGCATCGCGGACGCGGACGGCCTCAACGGTCCCGTCCGGGGCCCAGCCCTCGGCGACGAGCCGCGGGGCCAGCCGGGCGATGCCCTGGTTGTGCAGCGAGTTCACCGGGATCTCGGTCCGGCCGCTGACCCGGGCCAGCAGGCTGCCTGGGGCCAGGCGGACGCCATGCGCCTTCGCCGTGCGGATGCGGCCGTATTTCTGGTCCGACGGCGTCGAATGGTCGAGGCGGCCGGGCAGGTCCTGGATGCGCTGGTCGAGCGTGCCGCCCAGCGCCACGTTCAGCTCCTGGAAGCCGCGGCAGATGGCCAGCACCGGCAGGCCGGCGGCGATGGCGGCCCGGATCAGCGGCAGGGTGGTGGAATCGCGGGCGATGTCCTCGGGCGTGCCCTCGGCATGGGGCGGGCCCTCGTAGAAATCCGGGCAGACATTGGAGCGGCTGCCGGTGAGGATCAGCCCGTCGAGCCGCGGCAGGATCTCCGGCACCAGGGCCTCCCCGGCGGCAGGCAGCAGGACGGGGATGCCGCCGACAGGGCCGAGCGCCACGCGGACATAGCTGTCGGAGGCGGCGTGGTTCGGCGTGGCGAAGATGCCGAAGGCCTTCACGCAGCAGGAGATTCCGATGAGGGGCTTCATCACCCCCGCAAAATCGCGCGGCAGTGCGGCGCGTTCAAGACGACAACCGCACGAATGGCCGCAAATTCGTCATTGCGGGATGCCGAGCTCCTCGCGGAAGCGCGGATCGTTGAAGTCGAAGAGCAGGGCGGGGAAGCGGCTGCCATATTCCGGCTGGAACAGCGTCACCCGCGTCTCCTGCGCCTGGGCGTCGACCACGGCCCATTGCTTCAGCTCCACCGGGTTGTCGGCGAAGACGAGGGTGAGGCGCCCCTCGGCCGCGCGCCCGGTGCGGACGATGGTGATGCGGAAGACGCCGCCGCCCCGCTCCACTCGGGTGACGGTGACGTCGCCGGCGAGGCGCACCTCGTCGCGCAGCAGGATGCCGAGCGGCGTCGAGGCGAGCGGGATGGTCGTTGCCTGCTTGAGCTGGCGGTCGAAGTAGAAGAACTGGCCGTAGCTGGCGACGAGCAGCAAGGGCTCGGGCGGGTCGTACTCGAAGCGCATGCGGCCGGGGCGCTGGATCCAGGCGGTGCCCTCGGCGGCGGCGCCGTTCTGGGCGATCTGCAGGAAGCGCGCCTTCATCGTCCGGAGCGCGCCGAGCCAGGCCTCGGCGCGGGCGATGTCGGCCCGGTCGCGGTCGCTGAGGCCGGGGGATTGGGCGGAGGCCGGGCCGGCGGCCCAGGGCGACGACAGGGCGAGCGGCAAGGCGAGCAGGGTGCGGCGGTCCATCGCCCAGCATGTGGACCGGCAGGGCGGCGAGGGAAAGCCCCACCGGACCGTGAAGACACGTATCGGCAGCGTGATGCCGGTGCTGGGCGCCGGTGGGCCACCCTGCCCGCACGATGGCTTTGCGCCCCGCATGATCTTCGACACCCTGTATGCCCCGGCCCGCCCGCGCCTGGCGCAGCCCCGGCTTGCCCTGGTGCTGGCCGGGGCGGCGGCGGCCATGCCCGGCTGGCTGCACCGGCTCGAGGCGCAGCGGATGGCGCATGGGCTGCGGCCGGCCGAGGGCGGGCTCGGCGTCGTCCTGCTCCCGCGGGACCGGCCGATGCCGGCCGCGGCGCTGCCGGGCAGCCTGCCCTTCGCGCTGCGGATGGCGCGGCCCGGCGAGACCTGGCGCGAGGGCCTGCTGGCGGCGGCCGAATGGGTCGGGCCCGCGGGCGCCGTGCTGGTCGCCGAGGCGGAGCGGCTGCCGGAGCCGGGCTGGCTCGCCGCCCATGCCGGGGCGTTGACGGCCGGGGCGCCGGCCGTGGCGGGGCGGGTCCGCTCGGCGGAGCCGGGCTGGGACTATGCCGGCCTGCTGGACGCGATCGCGGCGCGGCTCGACCCGGCGGGCGATGCGGCGCCGATGGCCGGGGCGGCGGGGACGCTGGCGCTGCGGGCCGGGCTGCTCGGCACGGCGATGCCGCTGCCCGGGCCGGAGGGGCTTCTCGCCGGCCTCCAGGCGCGGGACGTGCCGGTCCGCCAGGCGGATGCGATGGTGACGGGCCCGGCGGCGCTGCCGGCGCTCGAGCGACTCGGCCCCGCCTGCCGGCGGCTGCGGGCGCGGGCCGCGCTGCGGCGGCTCTGGACCGGGGGCGTGGGGAGCGCCGCGCCGGAGAACGCGGCGCTGCGGCGCCTGGCGCGGCGGCTCGGCCTGCCGGCCGGGGCGCTCGCCGCGATGCTGCGAGCCCGGCATTTCGGCACGGCCTGGGCGGCGGTGGAGGATGCAAGCCCGGCGCTCGCCCTCCGGCCGCTGCCGCCCGGGGCGCTGGCGGCGGAGCGGGTGCGGGCCCGGCTGCTGCTCCGGGCCCTCAGCCTGTGGCCTCAGCGGGCCGGCGGGGTGCCGGCCGGCATCTGCATCTGCTGATAGCCGGAGGGCGCGGTGAAGCGGGCCGCGTCCTGCGGGCCGTAATTCACCTCGGTCGCCTCCAGGACGGCGGTCTGCCCGTTCACCGTGCCGGTGCTGCGCAGCATGACGCCGTCCGCCGTCATGCAGGACTCGCCGGTGGCGCCCTGGTTCTCGTAGCGCCAGAGGGTGCAGCCCTGGCCGGCGATGGTCGCGGTGCCGCCGCGGGTGAACCTCGCCGTCTCCGGCGGCTGGGTCGGGATGCTGATGCCGCCCGGGCCGTTGTTGATCGGCATGCGCATGATCATGCGCTGCTGCTCCATGACCACGAACATCGTCTTGGCCTGCTGGTCGATCACCGACCAGCCGATGCCGCCGGGCATGTCGACGCGGAGCTTCTGGTCGGCGACGCGCCAGGCCATGCGCATGTCCTGCCCCGCCTGGCCGCCGGCGACGTGGTAGGTGACGCTGACGTCGCGCGACGGCACCAGCGGCGGGCGGTCCTGCGCCCAGGCGGGCGACATGGCCGCAAGCGTTGCGACCAGGCCGGCAATCGGAAAGCTGCGCATCAATCCTCCTCGGTGCGGCGCGCCAGGACCTCCCGCTTGCCTACGTGATTGGCGGGACCGACGACGCCTTCCTTCTCCATCTGCTCGATGAGCTTGGCGGCGCGGTTGTAGCCGATGTTGAGATGCCGCTGGATAAAGGATGTGCTAGCCTTGCCCTCACGGCTCACGAGCGCGACGGCCTGGTCGAACAGGCCCTTCTCGCTGTCGCTGCCGGCGGCGATGCCGGAGAGCGACAGGCCCTCGCCGCCCTCGAGCTCCTCGTCGCTCTCGGTCACTTCCTCGATATAGGCCGGCTCGCCCTGCTCGCGCAGGAACTCCACCACCCGCTCCACCTCGGTGTCGGAGACGAAGGGGCCGTGCACGCGGGAGACGCGGCCGCCGCCCGCCATGTGCAGCATGTCGCCCTGGCCGAGCAGCTGCTCCGCGCCCTGCTCGCCGAGGATGGTGCGGCTGTCGATCTTGCTGGTCACCTGGAAGCTGATGCGCGTCGGGAAGTTGGCCTTGATGGTGCCGGTGATGACGTCGACCGAGGGACGCTGCGTCGCCATGATGACATGGATGCCGGCGGCGCGGGCCATCTGCGCCAGGCGCTGCACCGCCGCCTCGATCTCCTTGCCGGCGACGATCATCAGGTCGGCCATCTCGTCGATGACGACGACGATCATCGGCAGCGGCGAGAGGGCGAGGGGCTGCTCCTCGAAGACGGGCTTGCCGGTCTCCGGGTCGAAGCCGGTCTGCACCTTGCGCGTCAGCACCTCGCCGCGGCGGCGGGCCTCGACGACCTTCTCGTTGTAGCCGCCGATATTGCGGACGCTGAGCTGGGACATGGCGCGGTAGCGCCGCTCCATCTCGCGCACCGTCCACTTGAGCGCGCCGATCGCCTTGGGCGGCTCCGTCACCACCGGCGCCAGGAGGTGCGGGATGCGGTCGTAGACCGAGAGCTCCAGCATCTTCGGGTCGATCATGATAAAGCGGCACTCCTCCGGGCTGAAGCGCCAGAGCAGCGAGAGGATCATCGTGTTGATGGCGACCGACTTGCCCGAGCCGGTGGTGCCCGCGATCAGCAGATGCGGCATGCGGGCGAGGTCGGCGATGACCGGGTTGCCGCCGATGTCCTTGCCGAGCGCCAGCGGCAGGCGGCCCGGGTGGCGCACCCATTCCTCGGCGGCCATCGACTCGCTGAAATAGACCGTCTCGCGCTTGGCGTTCGGCAGCTCGATGCCGATGACGTTGCGGCCGGGGACGGTGGCGATGCGCACCGCTGTCACATGCATGTTGCGCGCGATGTCGTCGGCAAGGCCGATGACGCGGGCGGACTTGGTCCCCGGCGCCGGCTCCAGCTCGTAGAGCGTCACCACGGGGCCCGGGTTGATGGCGGCGATGCGGCCGCGGACGCCGTAATCCTCCAGCACCTGCTCGAGCAGCCGGGCATTGGCCTGCAGCGCATCCTCCGAGGGGCGGCCGACGCGCTTGGCGGGCGGCTCCTGCAGCAGGGAGAGCGGGGGCAGGCGCCAGGGGCTGTCCTGCAGGTCGAGCTGCGGCTGGCGCACCGACTCGCTGCGCTTCGCGGGCGCGGGCGGGGCGGCGACCTTGGGCGGCTTGTGCGGGGCGGGGGCGGGGGCAACCGATGGCTCGCTGCGCTCCTCGCCAAGGCGCGGCTCGCGGCGGGGCACGCGCGGCGCCTCGGCCGCGGCATCGGCGGCGCGGAGGACGCTCGCCAGGTCGTTCGGCGGCGGGCCGGCCGGGCGGCGCCGGCGGAAGCGGAAGAGGCTGGCGATGCCGCCGCCCATTCGGCCGAGCAGGCCGCGGGCCTGCCGCGCCCCGGCGCCGCCGGCCCGCGACAGGCCGGCCGCGCCGAAGCGGGCGACGCCGCCGGCGCCGGCCCGCGCCACCCGGCCGAGGCCGAGCCATTCGCTGGGGGAGAGTCCGAGCGCGGCGGCGGAGCAGGCGAGCGCCAGGGCGACGAGGGCGACATCGCCGACCACCCCGCCGAAGGGGCCGAGCAGGGCGACCGCCTGGCGGGCGACGGCGCCATGCACCACGGCGCCCGCCGCGCCGCCCGCCCCGGCCTCGACCGGGATCCCGGCCGGGATGGGCGCCAGGGCCAGCAGCGCCGCGAGCAGCGGCATGGCGGCGAGCAGGGCGGCCAGCCGCGCCGGGAAGAGGCCGAGGCCCCGATGGCTGCCGAGCCGCCAGGCCCAGCCCAGCAGCGCGAGGCCCGGCAGCGCCCCCGCCCAGCCGAAGCCCTGCATCAGCAGGTCGGCGAGCATGGCGCCCGCCGGCCCGGCGAGGTTGGTCGGCGCCCGGGCGGTGGCGGTGGAGAGGGAGGGGTCGGCCGGGTCGTAGCTGGCCAGCGCCACCAGCAGGCCGAGCCCGGCGAGGGCGGCGAGCAGGGCCAGGAGCTCGAAGAGGCGCCGCCGCATCGCCGCCTTCACCGCCGGCGAGGCGAAGCGGCGGAGGCGGGCGGAGCCATTGGGGCGGTCGGCGGCGGAAAGGCGGGGCGCGGGCATAGGTCGCGGGGTCCGGTTTTCAGAACAGGCCCCAAGGATAGCGTGCAAATGCTTGCCGGGCCACGGAATCCACGAAAAAGGGCGCCGGCCCTGCGGCCGGCGCCCCGAGCTGGCCCCCGGAGAGGCCCGGATCAGAAGACTCGGCTCAGGGTGAAGAGCACCCGGCCGTCGCAGATCCGCTGGCCGCCATCGGCGCGGCCGGCGACGGGGACACAGTCGCGCTTGTTGATGTCCGTGCCGTACCAGGCGACCGAGGCGGTCACGCCGGCATAAATCTCGCGCGAGACGCCGATCGAGTACCACAGGTAGTCCGGCGTGCCGAAGAGCGGGTTGCGCTGGATCCACTGATGGCCAAGGCGGGCGGAGGCGGTGAGGCCGTAGGGCAGCGTCACGTCGGCGCCGCCCTCGATGTAGAAGCCGTCGCCCGAGCGGCCGAAGAAGTTCGGCGAGTAGTTGAAGGCGCCCATCAGCTTGACGATGTCGATGGTGTAGGAAGCCTTGAGCGCGACCTCCTGGTACTCGTTCAGCTGCGTCCCCGGCGCCTTGTCCTGGCCCGGGTAGAGATAGGCGATGTAGCCGACATCGAGCGCGACGCCGCCCAGCGTGAACCGGTAGCCGGCCAGCAGGTCGAGCTCCTGCCGGGTGTCGTTCCAGGGGTTTGCCAGGAATTTCGCATTGCTGAGGAAGGAGCC
This sequence comes from Belnapia sp., assembly GCF_059504005.1. Taxonomy (NCBI): domain Bacteria; kingdom Pseudomonadati; phylum Pseudomonadota; class Alphaproteobacteria; order Acetobacterales; family Roseomonadaceae; genus Belnapia; species Belnapia sp. Next base: position 152,745 of record NZ_JCACHU010000182.1, read on the forward strand.
GATGTAGAAGCCGCTGTCGTGCTGGACGTCGACCGTGCCCTGGAAGGCCCAGTTGTTGCGCGTCTGGCTGATGCCGCGGAAGAGGTAGTCGTTGGCGACGGCGGGCGTCAGCGTGACGGTGAGGCCGAGCGAGTCGATGGTGGTCTGCGCCGCGGCGGGCATGGCCGGCAGCAGCAGGGCGGCGGCGGCGATCCAGGCACTACGGAGCGCGGCGAGCAGGCCGGGCTTGGTTGTCGTCATTCGGGTAACCCCCAGGTTCTGATGTCGTAACGTGAGTGGACAAAAAAAGGGCCGGAGGGAGCGAGGCTCCCATCCGGCCGCCTGGTCTCAGGCGATGCGCTCGCCGTGCTGGGTGACGTCGAGGCCCTCGCGCTCCTCCTCCTCCGCGACGCGGAGGCCGACGATCACGTCGGTGACCTTCAGCAGGATGAAGCTGGCGATCGCGGTGTAGGCGATGACCGCGCCCGTCGCCTCGGCCTGGATGATGAACTGCTCGAAAGAGCCGCTGAGGCCCGCCGGCACCGCCGTGGTCGCCGAGAGGGCGCCATAGGCGAAGACGCCCGTCAGCAGGCTGCCGATGATGCCGCAGACGCCATGCACGCCGAAGGCATCGAGGCTGTCGTCATAGCCGCAGAGATGCTTGAGGCCGGTCGCACCCCAGAAGCCGCCGAGGCCGGCCACGACGCCGATGATCAGCGCCGGCACCGGCAGCACGAAGCCGCTGGCGGGCGTGATGGCGACGAGCCCCGCGACCGCGCCGGAGATGGCGCCCAGCACGCTCGGCTTGCCCTTGGTCGCCCACTCGGCGAAGAGCCAGGCGAGCGCCGCGACGGCGGCTGCGATCTGCGTCACCAGCATCGCCATGCCCGCGCGCGCCCCGGCCCCGCCGGCCGAGCCCGCGTTGAAGCCGAACCAGCCCACCCAGAGCAGCCCCGCGCCGATGACCGCCAGCGCCAGGTTGTAGGGCGCCATGTTGTCATGGCCGAAGCCGAGCCGCTTGCCGAGCACGAGGGCCGCGACCAGCCCGGCCACGCCCGCATTGATGTGGACCACGGTGCCGCCGGCGAAGTCGAGCGCGCCGAGGGCGAAGATCCAGCCATTCGGGTGCCAGACCCAATGGGCGATCGGCGAGTAGACCAGCAGCGACCAGAGGATGGTGAACAGCACCATGGCGCTGAACTTCATCCGGTCGGCGAAGGCGCCGGTGATGAGGGCCGGGGTGATGATGGCGAAGGTCATCTGGAACATCAGGAAGACCGTCTCGGGGATGGTGAAGGCCACCGCCCCGTCGCCGCTGCCGAGCGTGAAGGGCTTGTCCCAGTTCTCGGCGATGCCCGAGAGGAAGAGCTTCGAGAGGTCGCCGATCCAGGGGCCGCCCTCGCCGAAGGCCAGGCTGTAGCCCGCGACCATCCAGACCACCGTCGCCAGCGCGGCGATCGAGAAGCTCTGCATCATGGTGGCAAGCACGTTCTTCTTGCGCACCATGCCGGCGTAGAAGAGCGCCAGGCCGGGGATGGTCATCATCAGCACGAGCGCGGTGCTGGTGAGCATCCAGGCGGTGTCGCCGGTGTCGATCTTCGGGCCGTCCTGCGCCAGGGCCGGCGTCGTGGCGAGCAGTGCTGCGGCCAGCGGCGCCAGCACGCGTGCGGGCATCCTCATCATGTGTTCCCCTGTATTCCGATTGAGCGTCATGCGGCGCCAGGGCGCCGAGATGTCAGAGCGCCGAGGTGTCTGTCTCGCCGGTGCGGATGCGGAGGGCCCGCTCCACGTCCAGCACGAAGATCTTGCCGTCGCCGATCTTGTCGGTGCGGGCGGCCTTGGCGACGGCTTCCATCACCGCCTCCACCAGCTCGTCCGAGACGACGACCTCGATCTTGATCTTCGGCAGGAAACTGACCTGGTACTCGGCCCCGCGGTAGATTTCCGTCTGCCCCTTCTGGCGGCCGAAGCCCTTCACTTCGGTCACCGTCAGCCCCTGCACTCCGAGCGGGGTGAGCGCCTCGCGCACCTCGTCCAGCTTGAAGGGCTTGATGAACGCCATCACCAGCTTCATCTGCCCATGGTCCTCCTCGATGGTCCCGGTTGGAGCTGCCTACAAATCCCGTGCCACAGGCGCGGGCCGTGGCGCGGCCAGGGAGTGCGTCGCGATTGTTTGCAGGCCTGCCTTTTTTACGGGCAGGGCGGGCAGGGCTTGGGCAGATGGACCCCGAGCTGCAGCCATGGGATGAGCCAGCCATGACATCGAACCCCGAATTGGCCGCCTGCGTGATCGGCGCCGGCCCGGTCGGCGCCACCCTCGCCGCGACGCTGGCCGCCGCCGGCCTCCCCGTCGCGGTGGTGGACAGCGCGCCGCTGCCGCCCATGGCGCTGCCGGATTTCGACGGACGGGCCTATGCCATCGCCCTCACCTCGAAGCGCCTGTTGGACGCCGCCGGGGTGTGGGAGCGGCTGCCGGCGGAGCCCTGCGGCATCCGCTGCATCCGCGTCGCCGACGGGCGGCCGGGCGAGCCGGCCTCGCCGCTCTCCCTGATGTTCGAGGCGAGCGAGGTCTCGGACGAGCCCTTCGGCTACATGGTGGAGGCGCGGAGCCTCCGGATGGCCTTGAACGCCGCCATGCCGGGGATGCCCAACCTCCGCGTCTTCGCCCCGGCGACCGCCGAGGTGGAGCGGCAGGCCGACGGGGCGACGGTGCGCCTCTCGACCGGGGAGGTGCTGCGGGCGCGGCTGGTGGTCGCCGCCGAGGGCCGCAACAGCCCGCTGCGGCGCCAGGCCGGCATCCGCGCGACGACGCTCGACTACCATCAGATCGGCATGGTCGGCGCCTTCGCCCATGAGCTGCCGCATGAGGGGGTGGCGCTCGAGCAGTTCCTGCCGAACGGGCCCTTCGCCCAGCTGCCGCTCGCCGGGCCGGACCGCTTCGGCACCGCGGCCTACCCGCATGCCTCCGCCTTCGTCTGGGCGGACCGGACGGCGATCGCCAAGCGGATGCTGGCGCTCGGCGACGAGGCCTTCGGGCGGGAGCTGGGGCGCCGCCTCGGGCCGCATCTCGGCCGGGTGAAGCCGATCGGGCGGCGCTGGTCCTACCCGCTCTCGGCGCTGCTGGTGGAGCGTTGGACGGATACGCGCCTCGCCCTCGTCGGCGATGCGGCGCATGGGGTGCACCCGATCGCCGGGCAGGGGCTCAACCTCGGCTTCCGCGACGTGGCGGCGCTGGCCGAGGAGGTGATCGCCGCCTGGAATGCGGGCGGGGACCCGGGCGCACCGGCGGTGCTGGCGCGCTACCAGGCGCGGCGGCGGCCGGACACGCTGCTGATGCTGACGGGCATGCATGCGCTGGAGCGGCTCTTCGGCAACGACTTCGCGCCGGTCAGGATCGCGCGGCGGCTCGGCATCGCGGCAGTCGACCGGATGCCGGGGCTGAAGCGGGCCTTCGCCCGGCAGGCGATGGGGCTCGGGCCGGGGGTGACGGGGCTGCTGGCGGGGCAGGGGTTGTTGAAGGCGGGGTAGGGCCGGTCTAGTCCCCTGGTCTGGTCAGGAAGCCCGGCCATACCGGACAGGATCGACACCTATGCCGCGAAGACCCAGCTCTCGCGCCTGCTGGCGCGGGTCGAGGCGGGAGAGGAGATCATCATCACCCGGCGCGGGACGCCGCTGGCGAAGCTCGTCCCGGTGACGCCGAAGCCGTCCGTGGTGTTCGGCGTGCTGAAGGGAAAGGTTTGGGTCGCCGGCGACTTCGACGACGAGGACGCTGAGATCAACGCCCTGTTCTACGGCGAGGATGCCGAGCCGCCGAAGCGAGGCTGCTGGTCGATACCCATGTGCTGATCTGCCTGGTCGGCGACCATCTCAGGCCGGGGCCGGAGGCGCGGCGGGTGCTGGCCGATCCCAGCGTGGAGCGGCTGATCAGCGTCGTGACCCTTCGGGAGATCGTCCTGAAATCCGGCCGCGGCAAGTTGCTCGCCGAGGCCGGCGAGGTCGCCGCGGCTGCGAAGGCGGGCGGGTTCGGGCTGCTGCCCCTGGAGGTGCCGCATGTGCTGGCGGCTGCCAGGCTGCCTCGCTTCGCCGATCATGGCGACCCGTTCGACCGCATGCTGGCGGCCCAGGCCAAGGCGGAGGGGTTCACGTTGATGACGTCGACCCCAAGCTCGCCCGCTACGGCATCCCCGTCCTCGGCTGCGCCTAGCCTTTCCGCCGCGGTGGCGGGTCGCGGCTCAGCCCCTTTTCCGCCAGCGCCTGCTCATAGGCCGCCCAGCGCGCCTCCTGCTCCGCACCCAGCCGGTGCAGGTAGTCCCAGGAATAGATCCCGCTGTCATGCAGGTCGTCGAAGGCGATGCGGATGGCGTAGTGGCCGACCGGCTCGAGGCGGAGGATGCCGACCTCGCGCCGCCCGGCGACCAGCACCTTCTGCCCCGGCCCATGGCCCTGCACCTCCGCCGAGGGGCTCTCGACGCGGAGGTACTCGGCCGGCAGGCGGAAGCGGCTGCCGTCGTCGAAGGCGACCTCCAGCAGGCGCTCGGCCCGCTTCAGGCGGATTTCGGTCGGGGTCGGCATGGCCGCTCAGTCGTCGAGGCGGCGGGCCTCGTCCGGCAGCATGATCGGGATGCCGTCGCGGATCGGATAGGCGAGGCGGGCCTGGTCGCTGACCAGCTCGCCGGCGGCGCGGTCGTAGCGCAGCGGGCCCTTGGTCAGCGGGCAGACCAGGATCTCGAGCAGGGCGGGATCCACCTCGGGGGCGTCGGTCGTGGCGTGGCTCATGCGTGGTCCTCTAGCTCAGCCGCCCACGGGGCGGCGCGTCGCCGGATGGCGTGCCATGGGCGCCCATTTGGAGCAAGGCGATCAGCATCGCGGCACGCTCGGCCGGCGTCGCCGCCTCCAGCAGCGCCTGCTTCTCCGGCACCTCGAAGGGGCAGACCATGGCGAGCGTCGTCACCAGCGCGGCGTCCTCGGTCTGCTCCACCGCCTCCCAATTCGCCTCGATCCCGCGCGCCTTGAAGAAGGGGCGGAGGGCGGCGAGCAGGCCGGGGCGGTCGAGCTCGGGCGGCGCCGCCGGCTGGAGGTCGGCCTGGAAGGCGCCGTAATCGGCCCGCACCCGGCGGTAGCCCCGGCGCATCTCCAGTTCCTCGGCGACGCGGAAGCGGACCATGCCGGTCAGGGTGACGAGGAAGCGCCCGTCCTCCGTCTCGGCGAAGGAGGTCAGCCGGCCGAGGCAGCCGATGCGGTAGAGGCCGGGCCCGGTCGCGCCGCGCGGGGCGCCCGGGTCCGGCTGGACCATGCCGAACATCCGGCCGGCGGCCAGGCTGTCCTCGGTCATCGCTAGGTAGCGCGGCTCGAAGATGTTCAGCGGCAGCCGCCCGTCGGGCAGCAGCAGGGCCCCGGACAGCGGGAAGACCGCAATCTCGGCCGGAAGCGCGTCACGCTCGGCGCGGGGGGCTGCCACCGAGGCGGCGCTAGCGGAACAGCAGCGAGGACAGCTTGCGCCGCCCTGCCACCGTCGCCGGGTCGGAGAAGCCCCAGGCCTCGAAGAATTTCAGCAGCTGCTTGCGCGCCGCCTCGTCGTTCCAGGCGCGGTCGCGGCGGAAGGCCTCAAGCAGCGCGTCGACGGCCGCCTCGCGGTCCCCGGCGGCATTCAGCGCCACGGCCAGCTCGATCCGCGCCGCATGGTCGTCCGGGTCGGCGGCGAGGCGCTGCTCGAACTCCGCCGTCTTCTCGCGGGCGCGGCGGCCCTCGGCGGCGAGCTCGAGCGTGCTGCGAACCGAGGCGATGGCGGCGTGGTCGGCGATCTTCGGCGGCAGGTTGTCGAGGACCTGCAGCGCCTGCTCCTCCTGGCCGAGCTCCATCAGGCTGCGGGCGACGCCGGCGAAGGCTTCGGCATTCTCCGGCTCCTCCTGAACGAGGGCGCCGTAGAGCTGGAGCGCGGTCTGGTGGTCGCCCTCCTCAGCGGCCGCCTTGGCCTCGGCGAGCAGGTCGGCGGCGGGCATTTGGCCGCCGGCCAGCTTCAGCAGCCCCTCGACGAAGCGCTTGATCTCACCTTCGGGCAGGGCGCCCTGGAACAGGTCGGCGATCTGGCCCTGCCAGAAGGCGGCGACCGTCGGCACGCTCTGCAGCGGCAGGCCGAGCTGCGTCAGCTGCTGGACCAGCGCCCGGTTCTTGTCGATGTCGATCTTGACCAGCTTCACCCGGCCGCCGGCGGCGCGGACCACCTTCTCGATGGCCGGCGTCAGCGTCTTGCAGGGGCCGCACCAGGTCGCCCAAAAATCGACGAGGACGGGAACCTCGCGGCTGGCCTCGACCACGTCCTTCATGAAGGTCTTCTGGTCGCCATCCATGATCAGGTCGGCGCCGCCGGCAGGGGCCCCGGCAGGGGGAGCCTGGCGGTTCGGGTCGAAGATGACGTCCATGGCGGATTTCCTTGGTCTGCGGTCATAGATGCGCCGGTCCGGCGCAAGGGCAATGGGCAGGGCGCAGATGGTGGGCGCCCGGGGTCCGTTTCAATATTTCACGCGGCCGGGGGCGGCATCTCCAGCACCTCCGGCCGGTGGCCGAGGCTGTCCAGGAAGCGTAGCAAGTCGGCCGGGCGGATGGCGGTGGTCATGCTGTTCACCAGCGGATGGAAATGGACCACCGCATGGTCCCGCAGCAACCCGGCATCGAGCACGACCCGCACCGCGCCGGGCGGGGCGTTGACCAGGCCGAAGGGGGTGACGGAGCCGGGCTCGACGCCGAGCAGGCGGCGGAGGTCCTCGGCGGGCGCCATCTCCACCCGCCCCGCGCCGGCGGCGCGGGCCAGGGCATTGACCGAGAGCTTGCGCCCCTCCTCCAGCACCGCCAGCAGATGCGGGCCAGGGCCTGCCTTCGCCGGGCGGAGGAAGAGGTTCTTGCTGTGGCCGCCCTCCTCGCCCTGGGGCAGGCTGCCGCGCAGGGCCTGGCTCTCCGCCACGGTGAAGACCGGGGCATGCTCCGTGGTGGTGGTCTCGATGCCGAGCGCGGCGAGGCGCGCCAGCAGGGATTGGGGAGTTTCGGGCATCGGGGCTGTCTGATCGGCCGGGTGAGGGGTGGCTGTGCCGAAAGCCGGGCCGCGGAGCAACCCCCCGGCCGCCGAAAGCCGCCTGCGCATCGACCGCCGGCCCGGGCTAGACCTTTGCGGAACTGTGGGGCTTGGATGGCGCCGCCTGCCCAGGAATTCCCCTCCAATGCCTCTGCGCCCGTCCCGTGTCGCTGCCCTGCTCGGGCTCGTCCTGCCGCTCGGCGCCTGCGCCGTGCTCGATCAGGTCGGGGCGGAGCGGATGCGGGAAGTGCCGACGGCGCAGCTCTGCACCTGGCGCGGCAACCCGATCAGCGGCGGCCAGATGCGGCGGGAGCTGGCGCGGCGCGGCGAGGATTGCGGCGAGGCGCGTCCGGTCCTGGCTGCGGCGGCGCCCGCGCCGGCGCCGACCGGGCCGGCATCGCCTGAGCCGGAGCCGGCGGCTGCCCCCGAGGCGCAGCCGGTCGTTCCAAGGGAGGCGCAGCCGGTCGTCCCTGGGGAGGCACGGCCGGTCACTCCAACGGAGGTGCGGCCGGTCACCTCCAGGGAGGCGCAGCCCTTGGTTCCCGCCGAGGCGCCGCCGGTGGCCTCCGCGGGGGCCGAGCCGGTGAAGCCCATGGAGGCGCGGCCGGTCGTCCCCGCAGAGGCGGAGCCGGTGGCCCCACTGGTCACGCCGGCCTGCGCGGAGCGGGACCTGCGGCGCGGCGGCGAGGCCGGGGGCGAGCCGAGGCAGCGCGCCATCCGCTTCACCAACCGCTGCGACTTCCCGATCAAGGTGCTCTACGCCGCCGACCGCTCGAAGCTGCTGTCGCACGAGACCGGGCTGTTGCGGCCCGGCGAGCAGACCGGCTTCGCCCGCATCGAGGATGCGCTCGACCTGCCCGGCTACGTCGTTTGCAGCTACGCCAGGGCGCCGGCCTCGGTGCCCTGCCGGATCGGGCCCGAGAGGCGATGATCAGGGCGAGGCGATGATCAGATATAGGGCAGCGCCAGGCGCATCGCCGCATCGCGCAGCCGCACCGGCAGGGGGCGCCGCGCCAGCTCCGCCGCCCGCAGCCGCCGGCCGCGCCGCTGCCAGATGACCGCGGCGAGGGCGGCAGCCATGGCCGGGTCGTAGATCTCGACATCCAGCTCGAAATTCAGCCGGAAGCTGCGCATGTCCCAGTTGGAGCTGCCGATGAGGCTCCAGCTCTCGTCCACCACCATCAGCTTCGAGTGGTCGAAGGGCGGCGGATTGAACCAGATGTGGCAGCCGGCCTGCAGCAGCGGGTCGACATGCGCGCGCATGCCCCAGTCGACGATGCGGTGGTTGCTCCGCTCCGGCACCACGATGTCGACCGCGACGCCGCGCAGGGCGGCGAGGCCGAGGGCCGTCATCAGCCGGCCGTCGGGTAGGAAATAGGGCGTCAGGACCAGGACCGAGCGCTCCGCGCAGGCGATGGCCTGGAGCGTCACGGTCTCGATCTTCTCGAGGTCCTGGTCGGGGCCGGAGGTGATGACGCGGGCCGTCACCTCCCCCGCCCGGGCCGGCGCGGCCAGGGGCTCCGGCAGGGGCCGCGCCTCGCCGGTGACCCATTGCCAGTCCCGGGCGAAGGCCTCGGCGAGCTGCGCCGCCACCGGCCCGTCGATGGCGAAGTGGATGTCGCGCACTGGCGACGGGGGGCGGCTGGCGAGCAGGTTCTCGCGGCCGATGTTCAGCCCGCCGGTGAAGGCCCGGCACCCGTCGACGACGAGGATCTTTTTGTGGGAGCGCAGGTTGAGGAAGGGCATGCGCCAGGGCAGCGAGGTGTGCATGAAGCGGGCGGCGGGCACGCCGTGCCGCCGCAGCCGCCGGTAGGCCGGCGAGAGGAAGTAGCCGCTGCCGATGCCGTCGAGCAGCACCCGCACCGCGATCCCGCGCCGCTCGGCGCGGATCAGCGCATCGAGGATCGGGCCGCCGGCCGCGTCGTCGCGGAGGATGTAGCTGGAGAGCAGGACGGAATGCTCCGCCGCCTCGATGGCGGCGAGCATGCGCGGATAGGCGGCATCGCCATCCTGCAGCGGCGTGATGCGGTTGCCGGTGAGGGCGGGCTGGCCGGTCAGGCGGCGCGCGGTGCGGTCGAGGGCGGCAAGCCCCGGCGAGTAGCGGCACGGGGAGGACTCCTCCGCCCGCACGGCCCGCCGGCCCCCCGGCCGCCGCATCGCCCTGGCGCGGTTGGCGACGCGGTTGACGCCGAGCAGCCAGTAGAGCGTCGAGCCGAGGAAGGGCGAAAGCCAGGCGAGGCCGATCCAGCTGATGGAGGCCCCGACATCCCGCTTGCGCAGCAGGACATGCACCGTCACCAGCGAGGACAGCATGGCATGCAGCAGCATCAGGCCAATGGTCGCCATCATCCCTCCTTGGCCTTATGACCGGGCCGGTGCCGCGTGGACACGGCCGGGGCGGCACTCATAAACCAGTCAGCACCTGCTGCCATATGCGGCCGGCTTCGGGGATTTGGATCGCATGCTCATCAGAACCTTCGCTGCACTGGCCGCCATGGCGCTGCTGGCCGGCTGCTCCTCCAACTCAGACTCGGCCACCGCGGCCGGGCAGGGCGGGGGCTCCAGCCTCGGCGCGGCCGCGCCGGGCGGCGGGCCGGCCGGGCCCGGGGGCGGGCGCGGCGGGGCGAATGCGCGGCCGGGCAGCCAGGAGGACCTGGCCGCGAATGTCGGCGACCGCGTCTACTTCGTGACCGACAGCGCGACCGTGGGCGCCGACCAGCGCCCGGTGCTGGAGCGCCAGGCGGCCTGGCTGCAGCAATACCGCCCGGTGACGGTCATGGTGGAGGGCCATGCCGACGAGCGCGGCACGCGCGAGTACAACCTCGCCCTCGGCCAGCGGCGGGCGAATGCGGCGCGCGACGTGCTGGTCTCGCAGGGCGTCGCGGGGGCGCGGGTGACGACGATCAGCTTCGGCAAGGACCGGCCGGTGGCCCTCGGCTCGGACCAGCAGGCCTGGGCGGAGAACCGCCGCGCGGTGACCACGGTGCGGTAGGCGCCGAACGGCTGGCTTGACCGGGGAGGCGGAGGGCACCGACCTTAGGCCCCCCAGGTCCGGAGCCCGCATGCCCCAGCGCATCCTCGTGCTACTCGCCCATCCCGTCAGGCGGCGCTCCCGCGCCAATGCCGCGATGGCCGCCGCCGCGCGGCAGGTGGAGGGCGTCCGGCTGCACGACCTCTACGAGGCCTATCCCGACTTCCTCATCGACGTGGAGGCGGAGCAGTCGCTGCTGCTGGAGCACGACGTCATCGTCTTCCAGCACCCGCTCTACTGGTACTCCTCCCCCGCCATGCTGAAGGAATGGGAGGACCTGGTGCTGGAGCACGGCTTCGCCTACGGGCGGGAGGGGACGGCGCTGGCCGGCAAGTCGCTGCTCTCGGCCGTCACGGCCGGCGGCGGCGAGTCAGCCTACACGCCGGGCGGGCTGAACCGCTACGCCATCGAGGAGTTCCTCCGCCCCTTCGAGGCGACGGCGCGGCTCTGCCACATGCGCTGGCTGCCGCCCTTCATCCTGCACGGCACGCATCTGATGGAAACGCCGGAGCTGGAGCGGCACGCGGCGGAGTACGCCACGCTGCTGCAGGAGCTGCGCGACATGGTGGAGGCCTGAGCCATGGCTGAGGGCTTCCTGGCGCAGGCCTTCGTCTACCTCCTGGCCGCGGTGGCGACGGTGCCGATCGCCAAGCGGCTCGGCCTCGGCTCGGTGCTCGGCTACCTGCTGGCGGGCGTGGCGATCGGGCCCTTCGGCCTGCATCTCGCGGGCGATGCCGGGGAGATGATGCATTTCGCCGAATTCGGCGTGGTGATGATGCTCTTCCTGGTCGGGCTGGAGCTGCAGCCGGCGCGGCTCTGGGCAATGCGCGGGCCGGTGCTCGGCGCGGGCGGCCTGCAGGTCGGGCTGACCGCGGCGGCGGTCGGCGCGATCGGCCTCGCCTTCGGCTACGACTGGCGGACGGCGCTGGCCGCGGGTCTGATCCTGGCGATGTCCTCGACGGCCATCGCGCTGCAGATCCTCGCCGAGCGCGGCCTGCTGAAGACCGGCGGCGGCGAGACGACCTTCGCCGTGCTGCTCTTCCAGGATGTCTCGGTCATCCCGATCCTGACCGTGCTGCCGCTGCTCGCCCTGGCGCCCGTCGCCGGCGGCGGCGGGGCGCATGACGAGGGCTGGATCGGGACGCTGCCGCCCTGGGGCCAGGCGATCGCCGTGTTCGGCGCCGTCGCCGCGGTGGTGGTCGGCGGGCGGCTGCTGACCCGGCCGGTCTTCCGCATCATCGCCGAGACGAAGCTGCGCGAGATCTTCACCGCCTCGGCGCTGCTGCTCGTCGTCGGCATCGCGCTATTGATGGAATCCGTCGGCCTCTCGCCGGCGCTCGGCGCCTTCCTCGGCGGCGTGGTGCTGGCCGAAAGCGAGTTCCGCCACGAGCTCGAGGGCGATATCGAGCCCTTCAAGGGGCTGCTGCTCGGGCTCTTCTTCCTCTCGGTCGGGGCGGGGATCGACTTCGCCCAGGTGGCCGCGGCGCCGTTCACCGTGGCCGGGCTCGTCATCCTCCTGGTGGCGGTCAAGGCGGCGGTGCTGGCGGGGCTGGGGCTGGCCGCGCGGCGGCCGCGGACGGAGGTGCTGCTGACCACGCTGCTGCTCTCCCAGGGCGGCGAGTTCGCCTTCGTGCTGCTCGCCTTCGCCACCCAGAACGAGGTGCTGCCCCTGGCCGAGGCGAGCCTGCTGGTCTCCGTCGTCGCCCTCTCCATGCCGGTGACGCCGCTGCTGATGATGGCCTATGGCCGGCTCGCCGACCGCCTGGCCGATGCCGACCTGCCGCCGGAGCCGGATGCGATCGAGCCGCAGGGCAGCGTCATCATCGCCGGCTTCGGGCGCTTCGGGCAGATCGTCGGGCGGCTGCTGATGGCGCAGGGCCACTCCGTCACCGTGCTCGACCACGACATGGAGACGATCGAGGCGCTGCGCAGCTTCGGCTTCCGCGTCTTCTACGGCGATGCCTCGCGGCTCGACCTGCTGCAGGCGGCGGGCGCCGCGGAGGCGGCGCTGGTGGTGGTGGCGACGGACGCGCCGGAGACGACGCTCTCCATCATCGGCACGGTGCGGCGGCACTTCCCCCAGGCGGAGATCCTGGCCCGGGCGACCGACCGCAGCCACGCCTATGCGGTGATCGAGGCCGGCGCCCACGCCATGGTGCGCGAGACCTTCGGCTCGGCGCTGGAACTCGGCGTGGAGGCGCTGCGCCGCCTCGGCCTGCCGGCCTATGAGGCGGAGCGGGCGGGCCGGCTGTTCCGCCGGCATGACCTGCGCACGCTGCACCGGCTGGGTGCGCTGCGGAGCGATGACGGGCGCTACCGCAAGGCGGTGCGCGAGGCGGCGGAGCAGCTCTCCAGCGTGCTGGAGCGCGACCGGGCGCGCGGCCGCATCGCCATCGACGAGGGCTGGGACACCACCAGCCTGGTCGAGGAGGTGCGGCGCCATGCCGCGCCGAACCGGGCGGAGGGCTGACCGGACGCGTCAGGTCCGGCCTGATCCGGGGCCCGCGCCCCGGCCGCCCCTCCTCGCCCGCGGGCGGGCGCACGATCGCGGGAGTGTGGAGAAAGGGCTGGCGATCGGCTCCCGGCCCTTGGTAACGTTTGTTACCATCATCCGCGGAGCCGCCCATGGCCGCCATCCTCGCCGCCCGCCAGCGCCCGGCCGGCATCTACGCCTTCGACATGCTCGCCGCCCCCTGGACCTCGACCGGCCGCCCCGGCCTCTCCCAGAAGGCGGTGCGGGCCAGCCGCGAGGCGGGGCAGTATCTCGGCCTCGTCGGCTTCGACCCGATGACGCGGAGCGGGCTGCACCAGCACCAGGCGCCGGCCTACTCCTACTTCCTCGACGGCGCCCTGCACGACTACGACGGCGCGGCGCGCAAGGGGGATTTCGGGATCAACCTCGCCGGCACGACGCATGACGCCGTCGCCTATGACCGCTGCGTGCTCGCGGCGCGGCTGGAGGGCCCGGTGCTCTACCCGCCGGAGGAGGGCGCCGACGGGCGCCTGCACACCGGGGCGCGGGAGGCCGCGTTCCGCAACCCGGCGCCGGAGGTCCCGCCCGACATCAACATCGCCGTCGCCGGGTTGAAGCCGCAGGGCACGAGCATCGGCGGCCTGACGCGCCGGCTGGTGTTCGACCACCGCGTGATCGGTGAGAACCGGCGCCTCGCCATCCTCAACCTGCTGCCGGAAACGCAGGTGCCGGCCCATACGCTCTCCGCCGGCATCGAGTGGTTCGTGCTCGGCGGCGAGGTTCGCATCGGCGAGGTCCAGGCCCGCGGCGGGTCCTTCGTGATCCTGGAGCCGGGGGCCTCGGTCGAGATCGCCTCGGACTACGGCGCCCGGCTCATCGCCTGGGCGGACGGGCCGGTGGCCTGGCTCGACGGGTCGGGCCGGCCCGACCCCTACGGCTTCTGATCGGTGGCCGGGTCCGGCAGGCCGCGGGCCTGCGCCACCAGGCGGTCCAGCAGCCCGTCCAGCGTGGCGCGCTCCGCCTCGCTCAGCGCCGCCAGCAGGGCGGCCTCGCGCGCCTGGCCGGAGGGCTCGATGCGGGCCACCAGCGCCCGGCCGGCCGGCGTGATCGAAAGCGCGATGCGGCGCCCATCGGCTGGATCCGGGCCGCGATGCAGCCGGCCACGGGCCTCAAGGCCGCGGACCGCGCGACTGACCGCCATCTTGTCCATCCCCAGCCGGTCGCCGAGCATGCTCGCGGTGATCGGGCCCGGCGCGAAGGCGAGGGTGCGCAGGACGCGCCACTCCGCCAGCGGCAGGGCATCGGCCCGCTCGTGCAGCCGGGCGAAGGGGCGCGCGACGAGGTTCACCAGCAGCACGAACTTGAAGAAGGTGGTCTCGCCGGCGCCGGCTGGCGCCGCGTCGAGAGGCTCGGGTCGGGGCGCCGCGGCGCGGTCGGGATCGGGCTGCACGCCATCATCGTCGCGCGAAGGCGCAGGCGATGCCAGGGGCGCCGGCGCCGGGCGGCGCCATGCGCCGGCCTGGCGCGGCGAGGTCAACGACGGGCCGCCCGGCGGCCCGCCAAGGAGGAGGTCCGTCCATGGGTGAAGCCTTCCGCGGCGTCGACCGCGCGGCCTTGCGCGTCATCTTCCTGTCCTCGCTCGGCGGGGCGCTGGAGTTCTACGACTTCGTTGTCTTCGGGGTCTTCGCCGCCTATGTCGGGCGGGCCTTCTTCCCGGCCGGCGACCCGCTGGTGTCGCAGCTGCAGACGCTGGCCGCCTTCGCGGTCGGCTACCTGGCCCGGCCGATCGGCGGCCTGTTCTTCGGCCGCAAGGGCGACACGGAGGGCCGCCGCCATTCCTTCCTGCTCTCGCTGCTCGGCATGTCGGCCTGCACGATCGCCATGGGCGCGATGCCGACCTACGAGCAATGGGGCGTGACGGCGACGATCATCTTCGTCGCGCTGCGCTTCGTGCAGGGGCTCTGCCTCGGCGGCGAGCTGCCGGGCGCCCTGACCTATGCGGTGGAGAGCGTGCCGCGGCACAGGGCGACGCTCGCCTGCGGGCTGGTCTTCGGCTGCGTCTCCTCCGGCGTGCTGCTGGCGACCGGGGCGTCCACCATCCTCCACGGGGTGATGACGCCCGACCAGATGGCGGCCTATGGCTGGCGCATCGCCTTCATCCTGGGCGGCGTGCTGGGGCTGCTCTCCTTCCTCCTGCGGCGGTCCCTCGCCGAAAGCCCTGATTTCACCCGCATGCAGGCGCGGCTGGCGCAGATGCGCGCCTCCGGCGTGCGGACGCGCGGGCCGCTCGCCGAGCTCTTCGCGCTGCATCGCGGGCGCATCCTCGTCGGCATCGGGGCGACGGGTGCTGTGGCGGCCTTCAACGGGCTGCTCTTCGCGCATATGGGCGGCTACCTCGTCCGCTCCGTCGGCTATGCGCCGCCCGAGGTGGCCTCGGCAATCAACATCGCGGTGGCGGTGACCTCGGTGACCCTGATCCTGGCGACCTGGGTGGGCGACCTCGTCCCCCGCCGCTACGTCTACCGCCTCGGCACGGTCGTCCTCGCGGTGGGCGCCATCCCCGCCTATGGCGCGATCCTGGGCCGCGACCTGCCGCTTCCCCTGCTGTTCGGCCTGATCGGGCTGGCCGCCTGCTTCACCCACGGGACCTTCGCCGCGATCCTGGCTGACCTGTTCCCGACATCGGTGCGCTTCTCGGGCGTCGCCTTCTCGATGAATCTCGGCGCGGTCATCTTCTCCGCGCTCGGGCCGCTGCTGGCGACCTGGCTCATCGGCCTGACCGGCAACCTGGCGGCGCCCGCTTGGTTCCTGATGGCATCGGCCGTGCTGGCCTTCGGCTGCAGCTTCCTGCTGAAGGGGCTCGAGGGGCAGCTGGCGGCATCGGGCGATCCGGCCCAGCCGACGGCGGCCGCCGCGCCCGCCGAGCGGCCATCGCCCCTGCTGGACACGGCCTGAAGCAAACTCCGATCGGATGGGATCATCCGATCGGAGGTATTTGCTCGACCGCACGACAGCTTGGAGCGGCTTCCGTGAGCCGGGGCGAACGGAGGCCGCTCTCGTCGGTATCCGGCCCCAGGCCGAAGGTTCCGGGCGAAGCCTGCAGGACCTCGACGCCGGGCCGCCCTGGCTCCTGTCCGGGCGAGCAGGCTGCCCCGCCCCGTGTTGCCATATCGGTCGAGCCTGCCCCGGCAAACTGGCCGAGGCGTCCGGGTGCAGGTCGGGCGCCATGCTGGCTCATGGCGACGCGGGATGGTTGGGGCGCCAGGATTCGAACCTGGGAATGGCGGTACCAAAAACCGCTGCCTTACCGCTTGGCTACGCCCCAGCGGCGGCGCACTGGATAGGGCCGGCGCCTCGCCGCGTAAAGCCCCAAGCGCCTCATCCGGGCGGGTGGCATGGCCCGGCCGCGCGCCACCACGCCTGGGGCAGCGTCGGCGCCGCCGCCTCCGCCGCGGCCGGCGTGGCGAAGAGGCCGAAGCAGGTCGCCCCGCTGCCGCTCACCCGCGCCAGCAGGCAGCCGGGCAGGACGCGCAGCGCCTCCAGCACCGCGGCCACCGGCGGGCAAAGGCCGATCGCCGGCGCCTCAAGGTCGTTGCGCAGCGCTGCCAGGTCGCGCGCCATGGTCGCCGCATCGGGCCAGGCGGCGGGCAGCGCGGCGGGCGGGGTGAAGCCCCCCTGCCGAGCGCGGAACACCGCCGGCGTCGCCAGGGCGAGGCCGGGATTGACCAGCAGCAGGCCGCAGCCCGGCAGCGCCGGAGCCGCGGAGAGCACCTCCCCCACCCCCAGCATCCGCATCGGCCGGGAGGCGAGGCAGACCGGCACATCCGCCCCGAGCCGGGCCCCGATCGCCGCCAGCCGCGCCTCGCCGAGGCCGAGGCCCCAGAGCCGGTCGAGCAGCCGGAGCGCCGCCGCCGCATCCGCCGAGCCGCCGCCGATGCCGGAGGCGATGGGCAGGCGCTTGGTGAGCCGCAGCGCGGCCCCCGGGGCGATGCCCGCCGCCTCCGCCAGGGCGCGCGCGGCGCGGAGGACGAGGTTGTCCGCCTCAGCCGCCAGCCCGGCGCCGAAGGGGCCGTCAAGGGCGAGCGACAATCCCTCCGCCGGCTCGGCCGCGACCTCATCCGCCGCCGGGCCGAAGACGGCGAGGCTGTCGAGCAGGTGGTAGCCATCCGCTCGCCGCCCAGTGACGTGCAGGTAGAGGTTGACCTTGGCGGGCGCGGGCTCGGCCGGCATCAGCGCTGCGCGGTGGAGGCGGGGTAGCCCGGCAGGCCCTCGCGCAGCTTCTGCTGGATCTTCGGCACCTCGGCCGGCTCGGGGTCGAGGGCGAGCGCCCGACGCCACTGGAACTGCGCCTCCCGCTGCCGGCCCGAGGCCCAGTAGGCGTCGCCCAGATGGTCGTTGATGACGCTGCTGCGCGGCTCCAGCTCGACCGATTTCTCGAGCCAGGTCACCGCCTCCGGCAGATTGCCAAGGCGGAACAGCACCCAGCCGAGGCTGTCGGCGATGTTGCCGTCCTGCGGGCGCAGCTCCGTCGCCTGCAGCAGCATGGCCTTGGCGCGGTCGAGGTTCTTGCCCTGCTCGGCCCAGCTGTAGCCGAGGTAGTTGAGCACATAGGGCTGGTCGGGCGAGAGCTCGAGCGCGCGGAGCAGGTCCGCCTCCGCCGCCGCCGCCTGGCCGGAGCGCTCGCGGGCGATGCCGCGGGCATAGAAGAGGGGCCAGTCCGCGGCATCCACCGGCCCGCTGCGGGCCAGCGCCTGGTCATAGGCCTCCGCCGCCTCGGCGAAGCGATCGTGCCGGCGCAGCAGGTCGCCGAGCCGGGCCGGGGGCTGCGGCAGGGTCGGGTTGGCGGCGGCCAGCCCGCGCAGCAGCGCCACCGCCTCCTCCGTCCGGCCCAGCTTGTCGAGCAGGCCGGCGCGGCGGAGCGCGACCACCGGCGCCAGCGGGTCGTCGGCGGCGATCTGGCCGAGCGCGGCGAGCGCCGGCTCCGGATGGCTCTGGTCGCCCAGCGTGTCGGCCACCAGCACCAGCGCGGGGGCGAAGCCGGGCCGGAGGCGGAGGGCGAGCTGCGCCAGGATCAGCGCGAAGTCGTTGGAACCCTGGCCGCGCAGCGCGCTGGCGAGCGCGGTATAGGCCTCGGCGATGCCATCCGTCGGCGAGGCGACGCCGCGGGCGGCCAGCGCCAGCCGCCGGTTGGCCGGGGCGGCGGCCAGCGCCGCATCCTCGCCGGTCGCGACCACCTCGTCCATCAGCCGGTTCGCCTCCTCGGTGCGGCCGGCGCGGCTCAGCACCCCGGCGGCGAGCACGGCGAGGCGCCAGGGCGCCTGCGGCTGGTCGGCGATGGCGAGGCGGGCCAGCCGCTCCGCCTCGCGCGGCTTGCCGGCCAGGTCGGCGATGAGGGCGGCGTGCAGCGCGTTCAGGGCGCGCAGCCGGTTGGCCTCGACCAGCGGGCGGAGCGTCGCCTGCGCCTGGTCCACCTGGCCGCGGCCGAATTGCACCCAGGCGAGCAACACCGGCTGCAGCACCTGCACCGGCCCGCTGCGGCCGATGGCGCGGAGGCGCTGTTCCGCCCGGTCCCAGCGGCCGCCCTGCACGTCGCCGCCAGCGAGCAGCAAGTTGCCGGCCGGGTTGTCCGGCAGGCGGCGGGCAAGGCGGTTGGCCTCGGACCGGCCGTCGAGCAGGGCGGCGAGGAAGGCCCGGTTCAGCACCTCCGGCTGGTCCGGGTCGGCCTTCAGCGCCTCCAGCAGCGCGTCCGCGGCGGTCCTGGTATCCGTCTCGGCGGCGGCGAAGCGGCCGGTGAGATAGGCGCCGAAGGCGGGCTGACCGGCCGGGCCGGAGGCTCCGCGGGGGCCGCTGGCAGCGCAGGCGGAGAGGAGAGCGGCCGCCAGGAGGGCGAGCCGGGACGGGGGACCGGGAAACTGCATCGGCCGTGAGGCTAGAGCAGAATGCTGCGGAGCGATATCGCCGCGTCGCCGGCCGCTCAGGGCAGCGGCGCGGTCCGGTGGAGGGTCACGCGCAGCCCGCCATGCGGCACCGGAGGCCCTGGCGGGAGGAAGGGCAGGCCGGTCGCATGGGCGAGCCTCGGCTCGCTGGCGACCAGCCCGACGCGCCAGCCGGCGAAACGGCTCCGCAGCACCTGCCCCATCGCGCGGTAGAGCGGCAGCAGCGCCTGCCGCTCGCCGATCCGGCTGCCATAGGGCGGGTTGATGACGACAAGGCCCGGCCTCTCGTCGGGCGGCGCGATCTCGCTGATCGTCGCCTGGCGGAATTCGGTGATGCCGGTGACGCCGGCGCGGGCGGCATTCGCCTGGCTCATCCCGACCGCGCCGGCATCGCGGTCGCTGCCGAAGCAGCGGGCGGCGGACTCGCGCTCGCTGCGGACCGCCCGCATGCGGGCCCAGGCCTCGGCATCGAAGGTGGCGAGCCGCTCGAAGGCGAAGTGCCGGTTGCGGCCCGGGTTGAGCCTTGCCGCGATCTCCGCCGCCTCGATGACGAAGGTGCCGGAGCCGCACATCGGGTCGAGCAGCGGCTCGGTGCCGTCGAAGCCGCATTGCTGCAGGAAGAGCGAGGCCATCGTCTCCCGCAGCGGCGCCGGGTTGATCGCCTCCTTGTAGCCGCGCTTGTGCAGCGGCTCGCCGGAGGTGTCGACGCTGAGGGTGCAGAGGTCGCGCTCGATCCGGGCCCGGACCAGCACCCCGCCCGCCTTCGCCAGCGGGGCGCCGAGCGTCTCGTGGATGGCGGTGGCGATCCGCTTGGCCGCGGCGCCGCTGTGGTAGATGCGCGAGCCGCTGCAGCTCGCCTCGACCCGGACGGGCACCTCCGGCCGCAGCAGGCCAGCCCAGGGGACACGGCGGGCGCGGGCATCGAGCTGGGCGAGATGGGTGACGGGGAAGGCGTCGATCCGCGCCAGCACCCGCCCGGCACCGCGGATCCAGAGATTGGCCCGCCAGACCTCCGGCCAGCCGCCGCGGAGGACGACGCCGCCCGGCACCGCCCTCGGCTGCCTGAACCCCTTGCCCTGCACCTCGGCCAGCAGCGCCGGCTCCAGCCCCGGCGCCGTGGCGAGGAAGATCTCGAAGCCGCCCCCGGCCGTCATCGCGCCCGCATGGGGGCGGCGCTCATGACAGGACCGGCCGCGGCCGCAGCGCCTCGGGCGAGGGCAGTGATTCGAGCGCCAGCCGCCGCCGGGCCAGCCAGTCGAAGAACCCCTCGCCGGGCCCGGCCTGCCGCGCCAGCCAGTCGTGCAGCAGGGGCAGGGCGCATTCCGGCAGGCTTTCCTGGCCGGCCAGCGCCGCCTCCTCGATCCGCGCCCGGGCGGCGCGGAGGCGCCGGCCCCAGCCCTCGCCCATGCGCTGCGGCAGGGGCTGCCAGCTCGCCTCCTCCGCCACGGTGATGCGGTCGTCGAGGCGGCGGGCGAGGACGGGTCGGATACGCTCCAGCCCGACCGGCAGGCGGAAGCCCTCCGCCGCCAGCGCCTCGGCGAAGCGGCCGCTGAGCGCATGCAAGGTGCCGTGGAGCCGGCCGCCCCGGCGCAGCCGGGCCCGCCGCGCCGCCACCTGCCGGCCCGCCGAGGGCAGGGCGGTCGCCGCCTCGGCCACCGGCTCGACCGCCAGCGCGGCGGCGAGGGCCTGCAGCGCCCCCGGCCCGACCGCGGCATGGTCCTCGACGAAGACATGCATCGCCGCCTGCGGCCGGAGCGCATGGATGTACTGGTTCCAGGCATTCGCCCAGTCGCCCTGCGGCAGCGCATAGAGGCGGAGGCCCGCGGCCGCCGCGCCCAGCCGCCAGGCCAGCGCCGCCGCCGCCTGCTCGTCGCCCCGCAGCAGCACGGTCACCTGCGCATCGCGGCCCGCGGCGGCGCGGCGGATGGCGGCGAGGCATCGGTCGGGCCGCGCGGCCTCGCCCTGGGTGAAGAGGACGAGGCTCCAGTCGCAGGCATCGGTGGCGGTGGTCATGGGCTACCCCGGTTGGACGGCACGCAATCCGGCTGGGACATATTGGCCAATTGCGACCAAGCCAGGGCAGGCCGGCCCGCTGCATCCCGGCCTCCGGCTCCCTATATTGGGCGCAAGCATCGGGAAGGAGGCTGCGATGAGCGGCACGGAACTGGCAACCCTGGGCGGCGGATGCTTCTGGTGCCTGGATGCGGTCTATCGCGACCTGCGCGGCGTCTCGCAGGTCGTCTCCGGCTATGCCGGCGGCCATACCGAGAACCCGACCTACGAGGAGGTCTGCGGCAAGAAGACCGGGCATGCCGAGGTGGTGCAGGTCACCTTCGACCCGGCCGAGCTCTCCTATGCGGACCTGCTGCGGGTCTTCTTCACCATCCACGACCCGACCACCAAGGACCGGCAGGGCGCCGATGTGGGGCCGCAGTACCGTTCCATCATCCTGACCCACTCGCCGGAGCAGGCGCGGATCGCCGCCGAGGTGATGGCGGAGATCGGCGCGAGCGACATCTGGGACGCCCCGCTGGTGACCGAGGTGCAGCCGCTCGACCGCTTCTGGCCGGGCGAGGTGGAGCACCAAGACTACTTCGCCCGCACCCCCGGGAGCGGCTATTGCCGCATCGTCATCGCCCCGAAGGTCGCCAAATTCCGCAAGGCCTATGCCGACCGGCTGAAGCGCCCGGCAGCGTAAGGAGTCCACGACATGTCCCTCTTCCGCAAGGAAACCGCCCCCGAGGCCGACTACCCGGTGCAGAAGACCGCGGCCGAGTGGCGCGCCAGCCTCTCGCCCGAGGCCTATCGCGTGTTGCGCGAGCACGGCACGGAGCGCCCGGGCAGCAGCCCACTCAATGCCGAGAAGCGCCCCGGCACCTTCGTCTGCGCCGGTTGCGGCACGCCGCTCTTCGAATCGGGCACGAAATTTGAGAGCGGCACCGGCTGGCCGAGCTTCTTCGCCCCGATCGAGGGCAATGTCGGCACCACCACCGACCGCAGCTTCTTCATGACGCGGACGGAGGTGCACTGCGCCCGCTGCGGCGGCCATCTCGGCCATGTCTTCCCCGACGGGCCGGCGCCGACCGGCCAGCGCTACTGCATGAACGGCGTCTCGCTCCGCTTCGAGCCCGTTTCGGCCAAGGGTTGAACGACTATCAACTTGCCATTTACCGAGCCGCGCTGAATTCCTGGGTCATCCCGTCCTAAGGCATTCCAGAATGCGGCTCTTGCCCGCGGCTCTCGCCCTCGCCCTCGCCCTGCCCGGCCTCGCCCGGGCCAACCTGGTCTACGTCCTCAACTCGGCCGATGCCTCCATCAGCGTGGTGGACAGCATCAGCCGGGAAGAGGTGCGCCGCATCCCCGTGCTGCGGGAGGTGCACCACCTCATCCTCACCCCCGACCGCCGCGAGCTGATGGTGGGCGATTCGGGTGGCAACGAGCTGCTCTTCCTCGACCCGGCGACGGCCGAGGTGACGCGGCGCGAGCGCTTCAGCAACCCCTACCACATGGAGCACAGCCCGGACGGGAAGGTCCTGGTGGTGACCAGCCTCCGCCGCGACCAGGTCGACATCTACGAGGCCGGGAGCCGCACCCTGCTCGCCCGGCTGAAGGTGCCGGACAAGCCGAGCCACCTCGCCTTCTCCCCCGACAGCCGGTTCGCCTACATCACCCTGCAGGGCGCGCGGCGGCTGATGGCGATCGACCTTGCGGAGCGGAAGCCTGCCTGGTCCGTCGAGGTCGGCTCCCAGCCGGCGGGCGTGATCTGGAACAACGGGCGGCTGCTGGTCGGCATCATGGGCTCCGACCACGTCGCGGTGGTCAACCCGGCCGAGGCGAAGGTCGAGCGCACCGTCTTCGTCGGCCGCGGCGCCCATACCATCGTCCCCGCCCCCGATGGCCGGGCGCTCTACGTCACCAGCCGCGTCGACAGCCGCATCACCCTGCTCGACCCGCAGACGCTGGAGCCGAAGGCGCGCTGGGACATCCCCGGCGGGCCGGACTGCATCGCCTTCGACCCGGAGGGCAGGCTCTGGGTCACGCTGCGCTGGATCGCCAAGGTCGCGGTGGTGGATCCGGCGACGGGCCAGGCGGAGACCATCCCCGTCGGCCGCTCGCCGCATGGCATCTTCGTCCAGCCGCGGCGGGAGGCGATGGCGCCTGCCCCGACCGCCGGCCTGGCCAGCCCGCGCCCGGCGACCCTCGCGGCCGAGCCGGAGGACCTGCAGAGCGAGGCCCCGGTGCAGCCCGCGCGCGCGACCCCGGCGGCGCCGGCGGCCGTCCCCGCCGTCGTCACGCCGCAGCCCGCTGCGCAGCCGCCGGCCGAGGCCGCGTCCTGGTGGCGGCATTGGCTGCGGCGGTGAGGCGGCGGGCGCTGCTCGGCGGGCTCGCTGGCCTGCCGGCCACCCGGGCCTGGGCCCAGCAAGCCTGCGGCGGCACCGTCTACCTCACCATCGACACCGGCTGGAGCCGCGAGGCGGAGGAGATCGCCGCCATCCTCCGCCGCCGGGAGGTGCGCGCCACGCTCTTCCTCGCCGACGAGCCCACCTTCCGCGGCGACCGCACCCTTGACGACAGCTGGGCGCCCTTCTGGCGTGCCCGGGCGGCGGAGGGCCATGCCTTCGCCAGCCATACCTGGCGGCACTGGTATTTCCGTGCCGACCCGGGCCCGGGCCAGGTGCGCTACGCGAACCGCACCGGCCCGGGCAGCGAGGTGCTGGACCAGCGCGCCCTCTGCGCCGAGCTCGAGCGCCCCATCGCCCGGCTGCGGCAGATGGCCCCCGAGGCGCGCATCCTGCCGCTCTGGCGCGCGCCGGGCGGGCGGACGACGCCCAATGCCATCGCCCTCGCCGCGGCCTGCGGCCTCCGCCACCAGGGCTGGACGGCACGCGGCTTCTGGGGCGACGAGCTGGACAGCGCCGCCCATCCGAACGCTGCGCTCGCCCGCCGCGCCATCGCCGATACCCGCGACGGCGAGGTGGTGGTGGTGCACTGGGGCATCCGCAGCCGGCAGGACCCCTTCGCCCATGTGCTGGAGGAGGTAATCGCCGGCCTCCAGGCGCGGGGCTTCTGCTTCGCCACCCTGCCGCCGCAAGGCCGAGCCTGAGAGAGATGGACGCCCTCACCACCGCCTGGGCCGGCCTGACCGGCTGGCTCTTCGAGACCCTGGTGCAGCCCGCCTTCTATGCCCTCGGCCTGATGGACTGGGCGGAGGAGGCCTATGACTGGCTGGATTTCGGCCTCTACGGGCTGCTGACCATCGCCATCGTCTACCTGGTCTGCCGGCCGCTCGAGGCCTGGCGGCCGGTGGAGCCGGTCGCCGACCGCCGCGCCGTCCGCACCGACATGGTCTACACCTTCCTGGCCCGGCTCGGGGTGCTGCCGCTCGTCGCCTTCGTGCTGCTCGCCTCGCTGCAATCCCGCTGGGAGGGCTGGCTGACCGAGGCCGGGCTGCTGCCGCCGACGCTGGAGGAGATCTTCCCGCCGCTCCGCGCCGCGCCGCTGCTCGCCTTCCTCGTCTACGTGGTGGTGCTGGATTTCGGCGAGTACTGGCGCCACCGGGCGCAGCACGGCCTCCGCTGGTGGTGGGCGCTGCATGCCATCCACCATGCCCAGCGGCAGATGACCTTCTGGACCGATGACCGCAACCACATCCTGGACGATGTGCTGGCCGCCCTCTGGTTCGGCGGCATCGCCCTGCTGATCGGCGTGCCGCCGGGGCAGTTCCCCTTCATCCTCCTCGTGCTGCGCCTGGCCGAGAGCATGAGCCACGCCAATGTCCGCCTCAGCTACGGCCGGGTGGGGGAGCGGCTGATCGTCTCGCCGCGCTTTCACCGGCTGCACCATGGGGAGCTCTCGGCGGGCGCGACGGGCAAGAACTACGCCGTGCTGCTGCCGGTCTGGGACTGGATCTTCGGCACCGCCGACTGGAACCGGGGCGCCTATCCCCGCACCGGCGCCCCAGGCATGGAGGAGGCGATGGCGACCGGCGGCTGGCTCCGGCAGCAATGGGCCGGCTTCCGGCGCGTGGCGCTGGCACTCACCGGGCGGGACTGAGCTGCTCAACTCTGCGTGCAGTGTATCGATGCCGCGCCGTCCCCCCGCAGTATCGTGTGTTCTGCCACGAAAGGAGTGCACCCCTGTCCGTTCCTGCCTTTCGATCGCCAGCCTTCGCCGGCTGGGTTCGCCCGGGCGCCGCTCTGGTCATCGCAGCCACCTTCCTGGCCGTCGCCTTCGTGCCCGGCCTCGGCGCCGCGCCGCGGATGCTGGTGCTGCTCGTCCCTGTGGTGCTGGCTTCCGCCGGGTTCGGGCTGGCCATCGGACTGGCCTGCGCCACGCTCGGCTTCGCGCTCATCCTCTGGCAGGATTTGCGGGCGGCTGGCGGCATCGGCCTGGATGCCTTCATCGATGCTTTCCTATGGTTCGCCGTCGCCAAGCTGACCGCCGCCCTGATCGCGACGCAGCGCCGCCAGCTCCGGCGCCAGGCCGCGGCGCGGCGGGAGGCCGAGATGGCGGCCAACCAGCAGGGGCTTCTGCTCGACGAGATGTCCCATCGCGTCCGCAACGACATGCAGCGGCTCATCGGCATGCTCCAGGCCCAGGCGCGCACTGAGCCGCAGGCGGCGCAGGCGCTGCAGCGTGCGGCCGGGCGGGTGCAGGTGCTCGGCCGGCTGCACCAGCGGCTGTCCCGCCGGGCGGAGACGGCGGTCGTCGACAGCAAGGTCTTCCTCGACGGGCTGGTCGAGGACCTTCGCATCGGGATCGAGCCGGGGCGGCCCATCGCCCTGACGGTGACCGCCGAGCCGCATTCCCTGCCGCTCGCCATGGCGGCCGATCTCGGCCTCGTCGTGAACGAGCTCGTCACCAATGCGCTGAAGCACGGCTTCCCGGGCAGCCGCAGCGGCGTCATCCGCGTCGCCTTCGGGCGTGACGACGACGTCTACAGCCTGGTCGTCGCCGATACCGGCATCGGCCTCGCCGGCGAGGAGCCGCGCCAGGGGACCGGGCAGCGGCTGATCCAGGCGCTCGCCGCGCAGCTCGGCGGACGCATGAGCCTTGTCGGAGGCGAGGTGGGCGGGACGCAGGTGAGCCTGGTTTTCCCCGTGCAGCGGCCGGAAGGCGGCACGCCGCTGCCGGAGGCGCCGCCTTCGCCCCCACCCCTGGCGGCCACCGGTACCGGGGGCGATACCGGCCGCTGAGCGGCGCGGCTATGCTGCCGTGCCCCCTGCCGGAGACGCCCGCCCCCGATGCATCGCCGCCACCTGCCGACCGCCGCAGCAGCAGCAGTCTTCGCCCGGCTCCGGCATGGCGCGCCGCTCCCGCCGGCGGCGCCGTCGCTGGATGCCGTCCAGCGCCTGCGGGGCGGCGTGGCGCACCGCCTGGCGGCCGGGCAGGAGGCGCAGCGCGTCACCGGCAGCTCGGCCCCTGCTGGCCCGACCGGCCGCATGCCTGTCATCCACGGCAATGGCGCGGGGCGGGGCGACCGCGGGCGCTTCACCCAGGCCCGTGTTCTCGGCCAGATGGAGAGCTGCGACCTGAAGACCGATGGCTGGCGGCGCCAGGCAGTGGCCGCCGTCCGGATCGGCGGCTGGATCCACGTGGCGGGCGGCGCGGTGCAGCCCCCGGTCCACGACGCTTCCACCCTCGCTTGACCCCCTACGACGCCCTCATCCTCGGCGCCGGCGCCGCCGGGCTGATGGCCGCGATCAGCGCCGGCCGGCGCGGGCGGCGCGTGCTGGTGCTCGACCACGCGCCGGAGGCGGGGCGGAAGATCCTCATCTCCGGCGGCGGGCGGTGCAACTTCACCAACCTACATTGCGCGCCGGACCGCTTCCTGTCCGCCAACCCGCATTTCGCCCGCTCGGCGCTGGCGCGCTACACGCAGCAGGACTTCGTCGCGCTCGTGCAGAAGCATGGCATCGCCTACCACGAGAAGACGCTCGGCCAGCTCTTCTGCGACGGCTCGGCGCGGGCGATGGTGGCGATGCTGCTGGCGGAATGCGCGGCGGCGGGGGTGGAGCTGCGGCTCGGCCTGCGCATCACCGGCGTGGAGAAGGCCGAGGAGTTCCGAGTCTCCACGGAGGGCGGCGACGTCGCGGCGCCCGCCCTCATCCTGGCGACGGGCGGGCTGTCCATCCCGAAGATGGGCGCGACCGGCTTCGCCCATGACATCGCCCGCCGCTTCGGCCTGCCGCTGGTCGCGCCGCGGCCGGGCTTGGTGCCGCTGACCTTCGAGGGCGAACCGCTCGCGCTGATGCGCCCGCTCTCCGGCCTCGCCCTGCCGGCCATCGCCCGCTGCGGCAAGCGCGCCTTCCCCGAGGCAATGCTCTTCACCCATCGCGGCCTCTCCGGTCCGGCGATCCTACAGATCTCCTCCTACTGGCGGGAGGGCGAGGCGATCGCCCTCGACCTGCTGCCGAAGATTGACGCGCCGACCGTGCTGCGCGAGCGCAAGCGCGCCCGCCCCAAGGCCGAGCCGAAGACGGTGCTCGGCGAGCTGCTGCCCGCGCGCCTGGCCGCGGCGCTCGCAGAGGCGCATCTGCCGGCGAAGCCGATGGCCGAACTGCCCAACCGTGCCCTCGACGGGCTCGCCGCGCTGCTGAAGCGCTGGGAGCTGCGCCCGGCAGGGACGGAAGGCTATGCCAAGGCCGAGGTGACGCTCGGTGGCGTCGACACCGCTGCGCTGTCCTCCCAGACGATGGAAGCGAAATCGGTCCCCGGCCTCTTCGTCATCGGCGAGGCGGTGGACGTCACCGGCTGGCTCGGCGGGTATAATTTCCAATGGGCCTGGAGCAGCGGCTGGGTCGCGGGCGAGGCCGTGTGACTCGGGGAGAGTTGACCGCAACGGGGGGCTGGCCTCCCCGGACTTTCGCTCGCGCCCTGTGTCAGCCAGGAGCATCCGAATGGGGGGTGAGCCGCAGCACCCGGTTCTCGATGCGGCCGACGAGAGCGCCGTGCTGCGCGGCGGTCTCATCCTTGATGCGGGACCACTCCGCATCGGCCATGAAGCCTGCCCAGCGCGCCGTCATCGCGGCCTCGTCCGGCCAGCGGAGCAGATAGGCGAATTCCGGCCCGGCCTCGCCGCGCGCTTCCCACATCGCCAGGATGTCGAAGCCGTGCCGGCGCATGATCCGGGCGGCGTGGTCGCGGAAGCGCGCATGGAAGGCGGCCTTGTTGTGCTCGAAGATCTCGTAGATGCGCAGCTGATGCACGGGGGTTGCTTCTATAGCGGCGGCTGCGACATCGCCAGCCTTTGGGCGGCGCGGCGGAAGTGCAGCTCCTCCGCCACCGCCACGAACTGACGGAGCAGCCTCAGGTCGATCGCGGATGCCGGGTGCGGGGCCATGACCCGATCATGGCCGCCCGCGCCGGCAGCGGCCACCGGCATGGCCGGCCATGCGCCGGGGAAGCGCCCAGGCCCGCCTCACCCACCAAACCCGGACAGCAGCCAGTCCGCCGCCGGCTTCAGCACCAGCCCGGCCACCGCGGTCAGCGCCAGCGTCTGCACCACGCCGAGCCTCATCCGGAACAGCGCCACCCCCGCCAGCACCGCCAGCAGCAGCGCCAGCGGGTCGAGCGTCGCCAGCACCGGCACCTCCAGCCGCATGGGCCCGAGCGGCACCTCGCGGATCACGCCGAACAGCACCCGCAGCCCGAACCACAGCGCCAGGTTGGCGATGACGCCGACCACCGCCGCCGTCACCCCGGCCAGCGCCCCCTTCAGCCGCGGCACGTCGTGCAGCCGCTCGACATAGGGCGCGCCGAGGAAGATCCAGGCGAAGCAGGGCGCGAAGGTCACCCAGACCACCAGCAGCGCCCCCGCCGTGCCGCCCGCCAGGTAGCCGACGAATTGCAGCACGAGGATCAGCGGCCCCGGCGTCGTCTCGGCGAGGCCGAGCCCGGCCAGCATCTGGTCCGCCGAGAGCCAGCGATAACCCTCCACCGCCTCCTGCGCCACATAGGCCAGCACGGCATAGGCGCCGCCGAAGGTGACGACCGCCATCTTCGAGAAGAACCAGGCGAGGTCGCCGTAGAGGCCACCTGCCTGCATCAGCAGCACGACCGGCCAGAGCCACATCGCCAGCGCCGCCAGCCCCGCCCGCCGTGCCGAGGCGCCCATGCGGGGGATGCGCCCCGGCTCCGCCGCGATCAGCGCATCGAGGAGGGCAGGGGGGCCGTCCTGCGCCCGCCCATGGCCGCCGGCGGCGAAGGCCTGCGGCATCAGCAGCCCGGCCAGCGCCGCCGCCAGCACCACCACCGGGAAGGGCAGGCCGAAGAGGAAGAGCGCGGCGAAGGCCGCTCCCGCCAGCAGCCACGGAATCGTCCCCTTCAGCGCGCGCCGCGCCACGCGCAGCAACGCTTCCACCACCAGCACCAGCACGGCGCATTTCAGGCCGAAGAACAGCGCGGCGACCAGCGGCACCTCGCCGAAGGCGACATAGATGGCCGAGAGCGCGAGCATCACCAGGGCGCCGGGCAGGATGAAGAGAAGGCCCGCGGCGAGGCCGCCGCGCACGCCATGCATCAGCCAACCGAGATAGGTGGCGAGCTGCTGCGCCTCCGGCCCCGGCAGCAGCGTGCAGAAATTCAGCGCATGCAGGAAGCGGGCGTCGGAGACCCAGCGCCGCTGCTCCACCACCTCGCGGTGCATAAGAGCGATCTGCCCGGCGGGCCCGCCGAAGGAGAGGCAGCCGATGCGCAGCCAGACGCGGAGCGCCTCGGCGAGGCTCGGGAAGGAGGCAGGCGGCATCAGGGGGTCCAGGGGCTCGGGAGGGGCCCCCATAGCCGAGTTGCCGGCGCCATGCACCTCGGCTGCCTCGCCGCTCATGCCGCCTGGCCCTGCCTCCCCGCCGTCGCGCCCGGGGCCGCGCGGCAGGGACCGGCAAGGCTGGCCGGGAGCCGCCGCGGATCGGCCCCGGCCTTCTCCGGCAGGTGCGGATCGATAACGACGGGCGCTTCGGGCATGCCGACCAAGGCAGGCAAGCCGGGATGATGGTGCTGGGCGAAGCCATGACGCGTCCACTCCTGACGGCGGACGCGGTCATCGGGCTTTCACCTCACGGGGTGGTCGCGGTACCCCTGGCCCCACGGGCGGCCGGGGTACCGCGCCCTGTCAGGCGATCAGGCGACGCTCGGCGTGCCGCCGGCCAGCGGGTCGTTGGCCGCGACGGGGGAGGCGCTGATCTGGTCGGACTGCGCGCCGCTGTCCGGCCGCGGCGGCGCCAGCGTCGGCATCCCGCCCAGCGGCTCCGACTTCATCGTCGTGAACTGGTTCTTGCCGTCGATCGAGGCGCCCTCGGTCCAGCGCCCGGCCGGCACCTGGCCGTCGATGCGATGGCCGAAATAGGCGTAGGAGAACTGGCTTGCCTCCTGCTCCTGCGGGAAGCTGTTCGGGATCGGCAGGTTCGCCGTCGACCCGCCCAGCTCCTCGATCACCGCCAGCCACTGCTGCTGGTGCATGGTATCGCGGGCGATGAGGAAGGAAAGCATGTCCTTCATCCCCGCATCGTCGGTCATGTTGTAGAGCCGCGTCGCCAGCACGCGCCCGGTCGCCTCGGCGGCGACATTGGCGTACATGTCGGCGGCGATGTTGCCGCTGGCATAGACATGACTCGCATTGAAGGGCACGCCGTTGCAGTTCTCGGGCGTGGCCGCGAGGCCGGTCGAGAGGATGTGGCGCATGTTGATGCCCGACAGCACTGCGCCCGCCACCGGGTCGGCCGCAGCCTCCTCCTGGAAGGAGAGCGGCGCGCCCTCGAGGTTCAGCGCGACGGCCGTCGAGAGCATCTCGATATGGCCGATTTCCTCAGTGCCGGTGTTGATCAGCATGTCGCGGTACTTCTGCGGGCCGCGCGAGCCCCAGCCCTGGAACAGGTACTGCATCATCACGCGGATCTCGCCCTCGACGCCGCCGATCGCCTGTTGCAGGGCGCGGGCGAAGACCGGGTTGGGCCGCTCGACGCGGACGGGATATTGCAGCTTGCCATCGGTATAGAACATCTGGATCTCCAACGGGGTTGGTACCCACCGAACCGATGGCACCGGCATGGGTTCGGGCCGAGCCCGGCAACGAGCCCCGCCTCTCCGCCTTCCGTGAAGCGCCCATGGAAGTCCCCCGTGCAAGGCGTACGCTTTCGGCCTATCGCTCAGGGTGCAAAAGGATACCGCCGATGACCAAAGAAGAGCTGACCGCCTGGGCGATGTCGAACGGCTGGGTGATGATCGCCGGCAACCCGAGCCTCACCAAGCCCTCCTCGCCGAAGGAAGCGATCGTGCGCATGGTGATGAAGGCGACGGTCGTGCATATCGAGGTGAAGAAACCCGCCGGCAAATGGGAGAAATTCACCGGCGAGAGCTATGCGAAGGTCACCGCGGACGAGGAGACCGGCATCCCGCTCGGCCTCGGCCTCGACACGATCCCGGGCTTCCGCATGCTGATGCAGGAGAACCGGGACCGTGCCGTCTTTGCGAAGATGACCGGAAAAGGTTGAGCGCTACTCCGCGCTCGCCTCGTCCAGCGCCGCCACCTGCGCCGGGCTGAGGCCGAGCACCGTCGCGCCGAGCAGGTCGCCCAGCTGCTCGAGGCTGGTGGCGCTGGCGATCGGCGCCGTCACCGCCGGCTTGGCCAGCAACCAGGCGATGGCCACCTGCGCCGGCGTTGCCGCCGTCTCGCCCGCCACGGCGTCGAGCGCCGCCAGCACTTTATGCCCGCGCGGCGTCAAGTACTTGCCCATGTTGCCGCCGCGCTTGCTCTTGCCGAAATCCGCCTCCGATCGGTACTTGCCGCTGAGGAAGCCCGAGGCCAGCGCATAGTAGTTGATGACGCCAATGCCCTCCGCCTGGCAGAGCGGCCCGAGCGCTTCCTCGAAGACCTTGCGGTCCATCAGGTTGTAGAGTGGCTGCAGGGTCTCGTAGCGCGGCAGGCCCTCCCGGGCGCTCACCTCCAGCGCCTGCTTCAGCCGCGGCGCCGAGTAGTTGGAGGCGCCGATCGCCCGCACCTTCCCCGCCTTGACGAGCTCAGCGAAGGCGCCGAGCGTCTCCTCCAGCGGCACCGTCTCGTCGTCCTTGTGCGCCTGGTAGAGGTCGATGACGTCGGTCTGCAGGCGGCGGAGGCTGGCCTCCACCTCCTGCATGATCCAGTCGCGCGAGAGGCCCTGGTCGCCCGAGCCCATCTTCATGCCGACCTTGGTGGCGATGACGACCTGGCTACGCTTGCCGCTCGCCTTCAGCCACTCGCCGATGATGGTCTCGCTCTCGCCGCCCTGGTGGCCGGGCGCCCAGGCGGAATAGACATCCGCCGTGTCGATGGCGTAGAGCCCGGTATCCACCAGCCGGTCGAGGATGCGGTGCGACTGGGCCTTGTCGATGGTCCAGCCGAAGACATTGCCGCCGAACATCAGCGGCGGAACCTTGATGCCGGACCGCCCGAGGCTGCGCTGTTCCATCACCCGTCTCCCCTTATGCGGGAAGGAGCATGGTGTCAGCCCCCGGGGATGTCAGCCCTTCATCAGCCCGGCCGCGGTCAGCGCCTTGCGGATCACCCCGCCCGGGTCGATCGAGTCGAGCTTGATCCCGCCTAGGGTGAAATCCTCCCCCGCCGGCTGCTCGGCCTGGTTTCCGTCCTGGTCGATGACCCGGCCGGGGACAGGACGGCTTGCCGGGCGCGCCTGGCCCTGCGGCCGGCGTGCCGGTTGCTCCACCGGCAGCCCGAAGAACTCGGCGATGGCGGCGGTGGAGCCGATCCCCGCCTGGAGGAAGAAGGGCCCTGCTTGGCCGATGCCGCTGCCATCGAGCGGCACGCCATGGGCCATGCCGGCGATGGCATGGTGCTCGAGCACCACCCGCCCCTCGGCATCGCGCCAGGCCAGGGCCCGGTGCGCGCCGCTGCCGGACTGGATTGGCGCCCCGGTGGTGCCGTGCAGCGCCGCCCATTGCCGGACGAGCTGCTCCGCATTGGCCGGCCGCACGGTGGTATCCGCATCGCCCTGCCAGATGGAGACGCGCGGCCAGGGCCCCCGATGCGGCGAGGCGGCGCGGACCAGCGCTGCCCATTCGGCGGCCGAGCGGGGCTTCCCGCTCGCCATGGCCTCGAAAGCCTCCGGCATGCTGGCCGCGGCGCCGAAGGGCAGGCCGGCGATGATGGCGCCGGCGGCGAAATCCTCCGGATAGGTGGCGAGCAGGTTAGCCGCCATCGCCCCGCCGGCCGACAGCCCGGTGACGAAGACCCGCTTCGGGTCGATCCCCCGCGTCGCCACCATGTGCCGGATGGCGGAATGGATGGAGGCGACCTCGCCCTGGCCGCGGGTGGAATCGCCCGGCTCGAACCAGTTGAAGCAGCGGTTCGGGTTGTTGGCCTGGCGCTGCTCCGGCAGCAGCACGGCGAAGCGCCCGGCCTCGGCGAGCGCCGTCCAGCCGGTGCCCGCGGCATAGCCGGCCGCGGTCTGGGTGCAGCCATGCAGGGCGACCACCAGCGGCGCGCCCTGGGGCAGGCCCTCCGGCAGGTAGGCGAGCATGCGGACGGAGCCGGGGTCGGCGCCGAAGCCGGCCAGCTCGACGAGGTCGTCCGCCTCCGTCGCGGCGCCGGCCGCGGCGCTCATCCTGGCCTGCTGCTGGCGAACCAGGTCGGACAGGCGGCTGCGCATCTGGTTCAAAGGCTGGTCCTTTCGGGCGGTGAAGCGGAATGGCCCGCATCTCTTGCGACCCCAGCGTGCCGGTGCGGCCCTGGTTTCGCTGCACTGCAACATAAGTCTCGGCAGACCCGCATTCCAGGCTGCAACGCTTGCTTGTCATGAACGTTAAGGGAACACGACCGCGAGGAGCAACGCCGACCATGACCGAGAACCCGAAGCGCGACCCGGAGCCCGGCTCCAACACCATCAAGGACCCGGATGACTGGACTACCGGCGACCAGAAGATGACCGGCGCCCAGGCCAGTTACTTGAAGACCCTCAGCGAGGAGGCAGGCGAGGAATTTGACCCGGAGATGACTAAGGCCGATGCCTCCCGCCGCATCGACGAGCTCCAGGCCAAGACCGGCCGGGGCACGTAACCACCCCGCTTGTCCGGAGCCATCCCCCCATGCTTAAGCAGGGGGGATGATCCCGGACAGGCCCTCCACCAGCCGATGAGCCCGCTGAATGCGCGACGGCTGGCGAATTTCCGTGCCAACCGGCGCGGCTGGTGGTCCTTCTGGATCTTCGCCGCGCTCTTCCTCGTCACCCTCTTCGCCGAATTCATCGCCAATGACCGGCCGCTGGTGGCGCGGGTGGATGGGCAATGGTTCGTCCCCGTCCTCGCCGACTATGCCGAGAGCGACATCCTCCCCGACGGCCTGCCGACCGAGACGGACTGGCACGACCCGGCGCTGGTCGAGGAGATCGCGCAGCGCGGCGGCTGGATGCTCTGGCCGGCCATCCCCTATTCCTACGCGTCGGTGGTGCGCGACCTCGGCCGGCCGGCGCCCTCGCCGCCCTCCGCCCGCAATTGGCTCGGCACCGACGACCAGGCGCGGGACGTGCTGGCGCGCGTCATCTACGGCTTCCGCATCTCGGTGCTGTTCGGCTTCACCCTGACCATCCTCGGCTCCGTCATCGGCGTCGCGGCGGGGGCGGTGCAGGGCTTCTATGGCGGGCTGACCGATCTGCTCTTCCAGCGCTTCATCGAGATCTGGTCGGGCATGCCGCAGCTCTTCCTGCTGATCATCCTGGCCAGCATCATCCAGCCGAGCTTCTGGGTGCTGCTGGTCTTCCTGCTCGCTTTCTCCTGGATGAACCTGACGGGGGTGGTGCGCGCCGAATTCCTCCGCGGCCGCAACCTCGACTATGTCCGCGCCGCCCGCGCGCTCGGCGTGTCGGACACGCGGCTGATGGCGCGGCACATCCTGCCGAATGCGATGGTGGCGACGCTGACCTTCCTGCCCTTCACCCTTTCGGGCAGCGTCACCATCCTTGCCTCGCTCGACTTCCTCGGCTTCGGCCTGCCGCCCGGCTCGCCCTCGCTGGGCGAGCTGCTGAGCCAGGGCAAAAACAACCTCCAGGCGCCCTGGCTGGCCTTCACCGGCTTCATCGTGCTCGGCGGGGTGCTGACGCTGCTGATCTTCATCGGCGAGGCGGTGCGCGACGCGCTCGACCCGCGCAAGCTCCCGGGCGGCGGCCGATGACGGCGCCGCTGCTCTCGGTCGAAAACCTCACCATCGCCTTCGGCGCGCGGCCGGTGGTGCGCGGCCTCTCCTTCACCCTCCGCCGCGGCGAGACCCTGGCGTTGGTCGGCGAGAGCGGCAGCGGCAAGTCGCTCTCGGCCCTCTCCACGCTCCGCTTGCTGCCGCCTGCGGCGCGCATCCTCTCCGGCCGCATCACCCTCGACGGCACCGAGGTGCTGGGTGCCGATGAGCGCGCCCTGCAACGTTTGCGCGGCGGCGTGGCGGGGATGGTCTTCCAAGAGCCGATGACCTCGCTCAACCCGCTGCACGGCATCGGCCGTCAGGTGGGGGAGGCGGTGACGCTGCACCGCCTGCTCGCCGGCGCCGCGCTGCGCGCCCGGGTGCTGGAGCTGCTGCACCGGGCCGGCCTGCCGCGCGCCGAGGAGCGCCTCGCCGCCTACCCCCACCAGCTCTCCGGCGGCCAGCGCCAGCGGGTGATGATCGCCGCCGCCCTCGCCAACGATCCGAAGCTGCTGATCGCCGACGAGCCGACCACCGCGCTCGACGTCACCATCCAGGCGCAGATTCTCGAGCTGCTCGCGAAGCTCAAGGCGCGGCTCGGCATGGCGATGCTGCTCATCACCCATGACCTCGCCATCGTCCGCCGCCATGCCGACCGCGTGGTGGTGATGCGGGATGGCGAGGCGGTGGAGCAGGACGCTGCCGCCGCCCTCTTCGCCAGGCCGCAGCACCCCTACACGAGAATGCTGCTGGCCACCCAGCCGCAGGGCCGCCCGGCGCCGGTCGCCCCCGGGGCCCCGCTGGTGGCGGAGGCGGATGAGCTGCGCGTCCACTTCCCCATCCGCCGCGGCCTGCTGCGCCGCCAGGTCGGGGCGGTGAAGGCGGTCGACGGCGTCTCGCTCGCCGTGCGCGAGGGTGAGACGCTCGGCCTCGTCGGCGAGAGCGGCAGCGGCAAGACGACGCTCGGCCTGGCCCTGCTGCGGCTGGAGGGGAGCGAGGGCGCCATCCGCTTCGAGGGCCAGGACATCCAGCCGCTCTCCCGCCGGGCGCTGCGGCCGCTCCGCCAGCGGATGCAGATCGTCTTCCAGGACCCCTATGGCTCGCTCTCGCCCCGCCTCTCCGCCGGCGAGATCATCGGCGAGGGGCTCGAGGTGCACGAGCCCGGGCTCACCCTGGCCGCGCGGCAGGCGGCCGTCGCCGGCGCGTTGGAGGAGGTCGGCCTCGACCCCGGCATGGCGCAGCGCTACCCGCACGAGTTCAGCGGCGGCCAGCGCCAGCGCATCGCCATCGCCCGCGCGCTCGTCCTGAAGCCGCGCCTGCTGGTGCTGGACGAGCCGACCAGCGCGCTTGACGTCACCGTGCAGGCGCAGGTGGTGGAGCTGCTGCGGGCGCTGCAGGCGCGGCACCGCCTGGCCTATCTGTTCATCAGCCATGACCTGCGCGTGGTGCGCGCGCTGGCCCACCGCATCATCGTGCTCAAGGACGGCCGCGTGGTGGAGGAGGGCGAGGCGGAGCAGCTCGCCACCGCGCCACGCGAGCCCTATACCCGCGCGCTGATGGCGGCGGCATTCGACCTACGCGCCGAGGCGGGAGCATGACGGAACTGGAGCGGCTGCGCGCCCTGACGGCGTCCGGGCAGGTGAAGCTCGGCGTGCATATCCGCCGGATGAACTCGCCAGGCAGCCCGGTTTATCGCACGCGGGAGAACGTGGCGCCGGCGGCGGTCATCCTGCTTCTCTCCTTCGGGGCCACCGTGCTGGTGCATTTCTATCTCGGCGCCGCGGTGCTGGCGGCCGGCTGCTGGTGGTGGCTGGCGAGGCATGTGCCGCAGGTGAAGGACGGTGTCTTCGACCGCACCGCCGCGCTGGTGCTCGCTGATGAGCGCCACTTCGATCTCTGGTGGTCGCAGGGCGTGCTGAGCCTCTACGCGCGCCTGGCCGATGGCGAGGAGCGGGCGGCGACCCCGCGGCAGGACTGGCGCGCCTGGATCCGCGCCCTGCCGGACGGGCTGCAGATCCTCGAACCGAGAGGGAATTAGGCGATGGCCGTGTTGCTCTCCACCAAGGCCTCCACCATGGAGGACTGGCGCGATGCCCTGCTCGAGGTCGATCCGGGCCTCGAGATCCGTCTCTTCCCCGAGGCGGGCGACCCCGCCGAGATCGAGGCCGCGGTCTGCTGGACGGCGCATGACCTGGCCGAGCTGCGCCGCTACCCGAATCTCAGGCTGCTCGTCTCTATGGGCGCCGGCGTCGACCACCTGCTGCGCCCGCCGGGCCCCCCGCCCGGCGTGCCTGTGGCGCGCCTCGTCGATGAGCGGCTCACCCAGGGCATGACCGAATGGGTCCTGCTCAACGTGCTGCGCTTCCACCGCCAGGACCTCGAGTATCGCGCGCAGCAGGCGGCGCGGGTCTGGCGCGAGCTGCCGGCACCCGACACGGCGCGGCGGCGCATCGGCATCCTCGGCCTCGGTGCGCTCGGCGGCGATGCGGCCCGCGCCCTGCTGACGCTCGGCTTCCCGGTGATGGGCTGGTCGCGGCGGCCGAAATCCCTGCCCGGCGTCGAGGGCTTCCATGGCGAGGAGGGCCTCGCCGCCATGCTCGGCCGGAGCGACATCCTGGTCTGCCTGCTGCCGCTGACGCCGGAGACGCGCGGCCTGCTCGACGCGGTACGCCTCGCCCTGCTGCCCGAAGGCGCCTATCTGCTGAACTCCGCCCGCGGCGGCCATATGGTCGCGGCCGATGTGCTGGCCGCGCTCGACGGCGGCCGCCTCGCCGGCGCCGCGCTCGATGTCTTCGAGCCGGAGCCGCTGCCGCCGGAGCATCCCCTCTGGGCGCATCCGAAGGTAGTGCTGACGCCCCATGCCGCCAGCATCACCATCCCCCGCAGCGCGGCGCCTCAGGTGGTGGAGAACATCCACCGGGCGCGTGCGGGGCTGCCGCCGTTGAACCTCGTCGACGTCGCCGCTGGTTACTGAACCCTCCCCACAAAACCGGCGCGCAGCCTTGCGGGGACCTTGCAGGAAGTCGGTTCAGCCGGCCTTGCGGTTCTCGCGCGAGGTATCGGCATTGGCGGCCTCGTTGGCGACGGCCGGCATCTCGTGGGTCTGCGTCTCCGCCTCGGACATGATCTGGCGCATGTCGCGTAGGAAGGCCGTGCCCTTCAGCGTGCGTTGCACGATGACGCTGCGGCGGTCCATCGGGTCTACCTTGCGGCGCGCGAGGTCGAGCTCGCCAAGGCGGTCGAGCGCCCGGGTGATGGCCGGCTTGGAGACGTTCAGCTCCGCCGCCAAGCCGCGGACCGTGTGCGGACCGTCGGTCAGGTAGACCGTGAGGAACACCCCCAGCTGACGTGCCGAGAGGTCGGGCCCGTCGCGCCGGACCAGCGCCACCACCGTGTCCCGCAGAATGCCGACCAGCTGGTCGGGGTTGCTCTGTACCGCCATGTCTCCAATCCCCTCGCCCATTTGGGCCCTTGAACACATCCGGCGAGCAGGCCCTGACCTGCCAGCCGGCATCACCACTTTTGAAGTCACTTCAGTTCTGTATACTGTTCGCCCGCTTATGCATCAGAGCGGCTGGACCAAAAAAGTTTCCCCACCATCTCGTTCTCGTTACCGGACCGGCCCGCTTGCCGGTCCGAACAGGGTCGCAATGCCTTGCGCCAAGGCCCGCAAAGCCTGGGCTTCCCCGCCTTCCGGCCGTCCGGGACGGTTGGCGTCGTTCCAGGCATAAAGGTCCAGATGCGCCCAGCGGGCGCCCTGGGGCACGAAACGCCGCAGAAACAACGCAGCAACGATCGCACCCGCCATGGGTCGAGACGACACGTTGTTCATGTCCGCTACCGTACTCTCCAGCCACGAATCGTAAACTTCATGCAAAGGCAAGCGCCACACTGGATCATGGGTCACCAGCCCCGCCGCCAGTAGCGTTTCCGCGAGCGCATCGTCGGGGGTGAAAAGCGCGGGTAAGTCGGGCCCAAGTGCAACCCGCGCCGCGCCGGTCAGCGTCGCGCAGTCGATGATGAGCGCCGGCTCCCGCTCCGCCGCGTAGGCGAGCAGGTCGCAGAGGACCAAGCGCCCCTCGGCGTCGGTATTGCCGATCTCGACGCTGATGCCGGCACGGGTGCGCAGCACGTCCATCGGGCGGAAGGCATGGGCGGACACGGCATTCTCGACGGCACCGACCAGCACCAGCAGCCGCACGGACAGGCGCATCCGCATCACCAGCTCGGCCAGGCCGAGCACGGTCGCGGCGCCGCCCATGTCCTTCTTCATCCGCAGCATGCCGCTAGGCGGCTTCAGGTCGAGCCCGCCGGTGTCGAAGCAGACGCCCTTGCCGCAGAGCGCGACCAGCGGCGCCCCGGGCTCGCCCCATTCCAGCATGGCGAGGCGCGGCGCCCGCGGGCTGCCCGGCCCCACCCCCTGGCCGACCGTGGCGAGGGCGGGGAAGCCGTCCGCCAGCGCCTCGCCCT
Source organism: Belnapia sp. (assembly GCF_059504005.1). Taxonomy (NCBI): domain Bacteria; kingdom Pseudomonadati; phylum Pseudomonadota; class Alphaproteobacteria; order Acetobacterales; family Roseomonadaceae; genus Belnapia; species Belnapia sp. The sequence goes on from NZ_JCACHU010000182.1 coordinate 191,856, forward strand.
CGATAATACGCCAGGCGGCGCCCTGCGCCTCGGCGAGGGAGCGGACCTCAGCCGCCAGCTCGGCCGGGCCGAGCAGGTTGGCCGGCATGTTGATGAGGTCCCGCACCCGGTAGGTGGCCTCGGCCGTGGCGATCGCCGTCTCGGTGCCCGCCGGCGGCACCAGCCGCGCCGGCGCCCGCTTCGGCGCCTTGAAGCGCGTGTAGCGATAGGCGCCGAGGCACCAGCCGAGCACCGCCGCCTCGGCATGCGCTGCCTCGGCCAGCTGCCATGTGCTGCCGGCGGGCAGGGCCTGGGCCAGGGCGCCGAAGGACCAGGGCGTCACCGCCCCCTCGCCGAGGCCCAGCACGGCGCCGGCGATGCCGCCCTCGCCCGGCAGCAGCGCCAGCTCCTGCGCCCGGCCGGCGAAGCCGGTGGCGCGGAGGAAGCCCGCCGCCCCGGCCGGCAGCCGCTCCAGCAGCGGGCCTGTTGCCGCGGGCCCCACCACGTATAGGGGCAAGCCGGTCGTGCCAGGCTGGGTGAGGCAATCGATCATAAATTGAAACAATCTCAGATGGACGAAACAATGTCCAGGCCAGGATCTGCAACCATAGCGTGTGCCGCCCCGCAGCCTGCGCCGTCCGGCCCACGGTGTAAAGCAAGTTGCGACAGCCTAGTAACGAATCTGGTTACTGCCCCCTAGTTCCGTAATGACAGTGTCGCGAGATGGTCCCGGACCACCGGCGGAGGGCAGGGCGCTTCGACCGGCACCAGCGCCGGCCAGTCCTCCACCCCCGGCAGCCGGCCCGGGTTGCGCCGCACCAGCTCGGTCTTGAGGAAGGGAAAGCCGAGGCAGCGGACCAGCCCCGCCCAGAGATGATGCGTGGGGTTGAGCGGCTGCTCCGCCAGCAGCGCCGCGCGGGCCTCCGGCGCCATCCCCTCCAGCCCGTGCAGCAGCGGATGCGAGGCGGCGAGCAGCGCCCGCTCCGCCGGATCGGCCAGCACCGCCCCGACCAGCCGCTCATAGCCGAAGAGCGCGGCGACCCGGTGCCCGCGCCCCCGCATCCAGCGGGCCAGGCGCAGCTCGCCGCGCTGCACGACGAGCCATTTGGAATGGCTGATGCGCATCACGGCCAGGAACCGGAGCAGGTCGCCGGCCGCCGCGGCGCCGCGGGCGAGCAGCATGTAGCTCTGCAGGTGCGGCCCGCCCTGGATGCTCTCCGTCATGCCGAAGAAGCCGTCGCCGCCGCCGCGCAGCGCCGCGACTACCGGGCCCATTGGGCGGATGGGGCCGAGCACGCTGTCATTGGCCAGCATCAGCTCCGTGGCCTCCGGCCAGCGCCGTGCCGCCTCCGGCGCCAGGTCCCGCCAGGCACCGAAGTCGAGGCCGAAATTCCGCCGCTGCGCCACGAGCGCGGCATGGGCGCGGATCGCCTGCCAGTCCGCCTCCGGCACCGCGGCGGCCATGGTGATGAAGACGACGGCGAAGCCCTCCGCCGCCAGCGCTGCCACCTGCCGCCGCACCATCTCCGAGATGCGGCCGGAGGCGGCGTACTGCACATAAAGGGCGACGCTGCGCGCCCCGGGGCGCGGATCCTCTCCCGGCTCCAGCCGCAGCAGGGGCGGCGGGCCGGGGCGGAGGCGGCGCCAGGCATCGCGCGGCAGGCTGCGGCCGACCTCGACGCCGACCTCGAGGACGCGCCGGGCCAGCCGGCCCCAGGTGCCGGCGGTGCTGTAGCCATGGATGGCGCGGCGCAATCCGGGCGGCTGCTCGGTCAGCGCGGTCAGCCGGTAGGGCTCGGGAGGCATGGGCGGGCGGCGACGATCCGGCTGGAAGGAAGGGCGGGGCTTGGTCCGCATCCCCGGGGATGCCAAGACGGCGCCGTCTCGCACGAATCGCAGCCGAGGACCATGCGATGCGCCCCGTCCCCCGCCTGACCCTGCGGCGCCTCTGGCGCGGGCTGTGGGGGCTGCTGCCAGCTTCCGCCCTGCCGCTGCGGCTGCAGCTCGGCGGCCTGGCGCGGCGGGTCACGCGCCGCCTGCCCTGGCTTACTCACGAAAAATTGCAAGGCCCGAATGATCCCGCGATCTACCGCGCCTGGCTGGCTCGCCACGCCCCGGCCGCCAGCACCGCTCCGCCCGAAGGGCCGCTGATCTCCCTGGTGATGCCGGCCGACGGGGCGTCGCCGGCGGCGGTCCAGGCGGCGATCGACGCCCTGCTCGGCCAGGCCTATCCGCATTGGGAGCTCTGCCTGGTCACGGCGGAAGCTCTTGCATGGGCGGCGGACGACCCCCGGGTCCGCCTGCTGCCGCCCGGGCCGGCCGCCGGCCTCGGCAGCGGGCCCTTCCTCGCCATGCTGGATGTGGCCGACCGCCTGGCCGGGCACGCGCTCGGGGCCGTCGCCGCGGAACTTGCGGCGCAGCCGGAGGCGGCGCTGGTCTATTCCGACGAGGACGGGATCGATGACGCCGGCGCCCGGCACAGCCCCTGGTTCAAGCCGGATTTCGACGCCGTCCTGCTGGAGCAGCAGCCGGAGCTTGTGAGCCGTCTCGGCGTCGTCCGGCGTGCGGCGCTGGCGGCGGAGGACGGGCCCGGCCACGCCCTAGCAGCGCGCGTCGCCGCCGCCTGCGGCCCGGCGCGCATCCGCCACATCCCGCAGGTGCTCTATCACAGGCGGCGGGAGGCCGGTCCGGCCCCCGCCTGGCAACCGCTCTCGGCAGCCTTGCCGGAGCCGGCCCCGCTGGTCTCCGTCATCGTTCCGACGCGGGACGGCGCGGCGATGCTCGAGACCTGCGCCACCGGCCTGCTGGAGCGCACCGACTATCCCTCGATCGAGCTGCTGATCGTCGACAACGGCAGCGCGGCGCCGGAGACCTTCGCCCTGTTCAGCCGGCTGCGCCAGGACCCGCGGGTGCGCATCCTCGCCGCGCCCGGGTCCTTCAACTACTCCGCCCTCAACAACCGGGCGGCGGCCGAGGCGCGGGGCGAGGTGCTGCTGCTGCTGAACAACGACATCGAGGTCATCGGCCCCGACTGGCTGCGGGAGATGGTCGGGCTGCTGCTGCGGCCGGGCATCGGCGCGGTCGGGGCCAAGCTTCTGTATCCGGACGGCACCCTGCAGCATGGCGGCGTGGTGATCGGCCAGGGCGGCGTCGCCGGACACTACCTGCCGCAGGCCGCGCGCGGCGCCACGGGCCATGCCGGCTCCCTCGTCCTGGTGCGCGAGGTTTCGGCCGCGACCGCCGCCTGCCTCGCGGTGCGGCGCGCGGTGTTCGAGGCGGTGGGCGGGCTGGATGCGGAGGCGCTGGCCGTCGCCTTCAACGATGTCGATCTCTGCCTGCGCATCCGCGAGGCCGGATGGCGCATCCTCTGGACGCCGCTGGCGGAGCTCTACCACCACGAATCCGCCACCCGCGGCGGCGACGTGACCGGGGCGAAGGCGCGGCGCTTCGCCGGCGAGATCGGCCATATGCAAAGGCGCTGGGGCGAGGCGCTGCGGCGCGACCCCTTCGCCAACCCCAATCTCGACTACGGCCGCTCGGTCCCGGTGCTGTCCGACTCGCCGCCGCGCCAGGGTTGAGCCGCGAGCCACTCGGCGACCGCATCGACGGACGGCAGCACCAGGGTCCCGGCCGGCGCTCGCGCGATCTCGGCGGCATCCCCGCTCGCCAGGATGCGCGTGCCGATGCCCGCTGCCAGCGCCGCCTGCATGTCGCTCGCCTTGTCGCCCAGCATCAGCGAGGCACCGGGCGCGATGCCATGCGCCGCCGCCGCATCCAGCAGCATCCCCGGCCCCGGCTTCCGCCGCAGGTTCTCCCGCCGATAGGGGTCGATGCCGTGTTCCGGATGGTCCGGGCAGAACTCCACCGCATGCAGCGGCGCGCGCTCACGCGCGAAGCGCTCGCCCATCCAGCGCATCAGCGCGTGGAAATCGCCTTCCGTGTAGAGCCCCCGCCCGATGCCTGACTGGTTGGTGGCGACCACCAGCAGCAGCCCGCGCGCCGCCGCCAGCCGGCACAGCGCGAAGATGCCGGGGACGAACGCCACCTGCTCCGGCCGGTGGACATAGCCGTGGTCGATGTTGATGATGCCGTCGCGGTCGAGGAAGAGAGCGCGCCTCACGCTTCCCCCAGCACCTCGGTGATGGTTCCGTCCTGTGCGATGCGGCC